>CAZMSI010000034.1:0-12916 GCA_964568895.1 uncultured Sideroxydans sp.
CGGTTGAACAGGCGCACCTTCCCGCCCAGCCGTTCCAGAGTGGCATTGGCGAGGAACAGCCCGAGACCACGGCCTTCCTCTTTGGTGGTGAAGAAGGCGGAACCGGCACGCGCGGCAGTATCCGCGGTCAGCCCCGGGCCGTGGTCGCTGATGGTCAGCGTCAGTTCGTCGGAGCTACAGCGCGCCTCGACCTCGATGCGTTGCGGCGAGGCATCGGCCGCGTTGTTGAGCAGGTTGAGCAGCGCCGGGCGTAACGACGGATCGAAGTTGCGCAGTACGGCCGCGTCGCAGCCCTGCGTGCTGTAGGCGCATTCGGTGGCGGGACGCAGCAAGCGCCATTCGTCCAGCGTTGCGGCGAGGAATTCGCCCAGCGGCAGGGCGGCGGGCTGGCTGTCGTCCAGCATCTTGTCGAGGATGCGGCGGCAGTTGCGCACCTGGCCGTCGAGCAGGGACAGGCTGTCTTTCCATTCGGTATTCAGGTCAGTTTCGTGCTGCAGTTCGCCGATCACCACCGACATGGTGGACAGTGGCGTGCCCAGTTCGTGTGCGGCGCCGGCCGCCAGCGTGCCGAGTGACACGATGCGTTCGTTGCGCAGCGTTTCCTCGCGCACCTGCGCCAGCAATTCGTCGCGCTCGCGCACCGCCTGCGCCATCCTGACCACAAAGAAGGCGATGATCGCCGCGCTCAGCACGAAGCCCAGCCACATGCCGAAGATGTGCAGGTTGAAGATACTGCCCTGCGGCATGTGGCTCATGTCCATGCCTTCCATGCTGCTCATACCGTGGCTCATGCCGGTGGCGTGCGGCAGCGACAACGGCACATAGAATTTCATCAGCAGCGTGTAGCAGGCGGTGGTCAGCGCCGCCATGCCCCAGGTGTAGCTGCGCGGCAGCGTGGCCGCGGCGATTACCAGCGGCAGCAGGAACAGCGAGATGAACGGGTTGGTGGAACCGCCGCTGAAATACAGCAGCGTGGCCAGTGCCAGCACGTCGACGGCCAGTTGCGCGAACAGCTCGGCATTGGACACCGGATAGTCGCGGCCCAGCCGCCACCATGACAGAAAATTGAATGCGGCCAGTGCCGCGATGATGCCGAACATCGGCAGCCATGGCAGTTGCAGGTCGAGCGCATAGTAGGCCAGCGCCAGCACCAGGCACTGTGCGGCCACGGCGATGCCGCGCAGCGCAATCAGGCGGCGCAGGTGGTTGTGGCCGGGCTGGCCGGCGAACAGCGAGGCTTTCATGGCCGCTATTCTAACTGTCATAGCCGCCGGCAGGGGGTGCGACCTTTTGCCGCATCCGCCGCAATGCCAGCAGCGGCGGGCAATCTGCCGGGTGCGACGATATGCCGCATTCCATTGCCGGCGCATGCTTCGTACATTTCGTCCTGCCGGGCGTCCGTGTCCACCGGACAACACCCCCTCCCAACAAGTTGTTCCCGTCGCACTTCCCACGCCCGGCACTACTAAAACATGATTCAGGAGGAAGCATGCAGTTCGCAAAAACCGGTACGGCGTTGGCCGTAGCTCTGCTCTTGCCGGCAACAGTACATGCCGAGGAAGCCCAGTTTACCGAAATCACCATCACCGGCGCAGCGGCCAGGCAGGCCGATCTGCTGGCTGCGGTACGTTTGAACAGCAGCGACACGGCTTCGCTGCTGGCGGATCAGCCGGGTGTGAGCCTGCAGCACGCGGGCGGCGTGTCCAGCCTGCCGGTGATCCACGGCATGGCGGATGACCGGGTGCGGGTGAGGGTGGATGGCATGGATCTGATCTCGGCATGCGCGAACCACATGAATCCTCCGCTTTCCTATATCGATCCGGCCAATGTCGCCAGTGTCGAGGTACTGGCCGGGATCACTCCGGTCAGTGTCGGCGGCGACAGCATTGCCGGTACGGTGCTGGTAAATTCTGCAGCGCCGGAGTTTGCGCAGCCGGGCGGTACGCTGACCGGGGGCCAGGTCGGCGCGTTCTACCGCAGCAACAATTCCGCACAGGGCGTCAACGTTTCCGCGACGCTGGCCAGCGATACGCTGTCGATGCGCTATGACGGCTCCACGGTGCGCGCGAACAACTACAAGGCGGCGCATGCCTTCAAGGCGCCGGCCGTGATTACCGGTTCGATTAGCGGCGCTTCGGTGGCTGGCGACGAGGTAGGCTCCTCCAGCTACCAGTCGGAAAACCAGCAACTGGCCTTTGCCATGCGCCGCGACAACCATCTGCTCGAGCTGAAGCTGGATCTGCAGAACATTCCTTACCAGGGCTTCCCGAACCAGCGCATGGACATGACCGGCAACGATGGCCAGCAGATCAACCTGCATTACCAGGGGAAATACCAGTGGGGTGTGCTGGATGCGCGTGCTTACAATACACACACGCAGCACAGCATGAATTTCCTCGGCGACAAGCAGTACTGGTACGGCACCGCGGCCGGCATGCCGATGAATACGGACGGCAAGAACACCGGGCTGCAAGTGAAAGGTGACGTGACGCTCAGTCAGCGCGATATCCTGCACGTGGGTACCGAGTACCAGCGCTACCGGCTGAACGACTGGTGGAGCCCGGTCGCCACCTCAATGATGATGTCGCCCAACGTGTTCCAGAACATCAACAACGGCCAGCGCGACCGCTTCGACGTGTTCGCCGAATGGGAGGCGCACTGGAATCCGCAATGGATGTCGCGGTTGGGGGTGCGCAGCGACACCGTCAAAATGGATAGCGGCAACGTGCAGGGTTACGGCCCGGCCTACAACGCAGCCGCCACCGCCTTCAATGCGCTGAACCGCCAGCGCACCGACAACAACATCGATGTTTCCGCTCTGGCCAGCTATACACCGGACGCGCAACAGACCTTCGAGGCCGGTTATGCGATGAAGACGCGTTCGCCCAACCTGTACGAGCGCTTTGCCTGGGCCAACAGCAACACCATGGTGATGAACATGAACAACTGGTACGGCGACGGCAACGGCTATGTCGGCAACGTCAACCTGAAACCGGAGGTTGCCCACACGCTGAGTGTGTCGGGTAAATGGCATGATGCGGCGCAGGAGGAGTGGGAGCTGAAGATCGCGCCCTATTACACCCGCGTGCAGAACTACATCGATGCGGTGAGCTGCGCCTCGGTCGGCATTGCCTGCCCGGCGCGTCCGGACGGCTTCGTCAACCTCACACTGGCCAACCAGACTGCCCGCCTGTATGGCGCGGACGTTTCGGGCCAGATGCTGCTGGCGAAAACCGGCGACTATGGACGCTTTACGGCCTCGGGTGTGCTGAGCTATGTGAACGGCAAGAACCTGACCACGGGCGGCAACCTGTATAACATCATGCCGCTGAACGCGACGCTGGCCGTCGAGCAGCATCTGGGTAATTGGAGCAATAAGCTGCAGCTGAAGCTGGTCGACGCCAAGACCCGGACCGAGGCGGTACGCCAGGAACTGCGCACTGGCGGCTACGGCCTGCTCAACCTATACAGCAGCTATGAGTGGAAACAGGCGCGCTTCGATTTCGGTATCGAGAACCTGCTCAACAAGTACTACCTCGATCCGCTGGGCGGCGCCTATGTCGGACAGGGTGCGACCATGGGGACGGGCGTTGCCTACGGTACCGGCGTGCCCGGCATGGGACGCTCGATTAATGCGGGCGTGACAATAAAATTTTAGAACTGTTACGCCATGATGTTGTCCGATGGGTGCGACAATTTGCCGCATTCCCAATATCATGTCGGCCTTCCACAATAGGCCGAGGAGGATGAGCAATGAGACAATTAAGCGGATTTCTGGCAGGAATGTTATTGGCCGTATCGGCATTTGCCGCACAGGACCTGATGGTGAGTGGTGCCTGGGTGCGGGCAACGGCGCCGGGGCAGGACAGCGCTGCGGTTTCCATGGATATCACCAGCGGGAAGGATGCACGGCTGGTCGCCGTCAGCAGTCCGGTGGCCAAGGCGCAAATCCATACCATGAAACAGCAAAACGGCATGATGGTAATGCGCGAGGTGGATAGTCTGGCATTGCCGGCTGGACACAAGGTTATGCTCGGTGCCGGTGCCCATATCATGCTGGTCGGGCTGAAGCATCCGCTCAAGCCGGGCGACAGCGTGCCGCTGAAGCTGACCATCGAGACCGGTAAACACCGCGAAACCGTGGAAGTCAATGCGGAAGTCAGGAAGTTTGCGCCCCATGACATGAACGACATGCATGACATGGGCGGCATGCACGACAGCTACTGAATATATGCCCGTCAAGAGGCATGCGGGGACTTGAAAAACGGCGCGCCATCCACATATAAGGAAACAGAGGGAACACCGTTCCCCCAGTTACCAATATGGAGGACATTATGGCAAATCTGACTCGCTACAGCCCGGTCGACGATGCGTTTGACGACCTGTTCCGCGGTTTCTTCATGCGCCCGGTGCGCATGGAAGGGACGCCGGACATGCAGATCAAGATGGACGTCAAGGAAAACGACAAGGGTTACACCGTACACGCCGAAATTCCCGGCGTGAAAAAGGACGATATCCACGTCAATATCGATGGCAACCAGGTCTCGATCAGCGCCGAAGTGAAGAATGAAAAGGAAGTGAAGGAAGGCGAAAAGGTGCTGCGCAGCGAACGCTATTACGGCAAGGTGTCGCGTGCCTTCACGCTGGGTCAGGATGTGGACGAAGGAGCCGCCCAGGCCAAGTACAGCGATGGCCTGTTGGAATTGACCCTGCCGAAAAAGGCCGTAACCAGGGCCAAACGGTTAGCTATCGATTGAGATGGTTGCTGGTTAATGCGCAACGGGCGGCGGTTGTCGCCCGTTTCGTTTTGGAGGTTTGCGGAATGCGTCGCCGAATATAAAGAGGCTATGCGACAGGCATCATCTGCAACGAACTGGAAAAAATTCCGGCCGTATATTTTGCCTCGCTATCTGCGCCATGATCGGCATTTTTTGGCTTGAAGCAAACGAATTTGCCGGTCAGTTCCCGTATATTCTGTTTTGTGGTTAATTCCCAAACGACATCGAACTCACTTTGTTTGATAACCAATCCAACATCCAGACTGCTCTTGTCCGATAACTCTTCGACAACAAGGCGGCCGATCTTGCTGCTGCTCTCTTTGGAACCCTCGTGGTAGCCTGTTTCGCCAAAAGCGACAATTATCTTTGAAATGTCGAACTGTCGATGACTTGAAAGATATTGGATTAGCTGGTTGTCGAATTGTTTATCGGATTCCATCTTGTTTTCGCGAGTGCTCGCAGTACCCAGGAAATCGAAATCCACGCTCGGCGTGTCGTCGGCAAGCTGTCGCGCAGACAATATCCTGTCGCATGAGAATCTCAGCATCCTGGCAGACAACTGGGCAGGCAGGCCGCCGGCATCCCCTGTGCTGTTAACCAGACACGAATCGAGTTTGAGTTCAAGGCAGACTTCAATCATTTTGGTCGCTGTGCCTGTTCATTGAGTCTCTGTGGAAATGGATTTCAGTATCGCGATCAAGCCTGACACGCTTGTTTTATTATTACACACTGCGAACTGCAGCATCGGGGTATATCCGGATCCGGCCTGGGGAAATCGACCCACTGAAGTTCCGGGTGTCCGCTCTCGAAGGATGGCTGCTGGACTTGAGTTGCCGCCATTGCGAGCGTGACGAGGTGCGCGCTCATTGAGTGGGCCGAGTAAGTGCGGACTTCGCGTGCAAGGGGCGGCGGCAAGCCGCCCGTTTTGGTTTCGGGGTAACCGGCGGGGCGACTTATGTTGTAGAATGCGCGCCAGTTTTATTACTTTTTTTCCGGGGAATTGTCATGTCGCTTACGCCTTCTGCTGCCGACAAGAAAGCACGCACGCTGTCCGAGGCGATGCCCTATATCCAGCGTTTCTTCGACAAGACCATTGTGGTCAAGTACGGCGGCAACGCAATGACCGATCCTGTGCTGCAGGAGAGCTTCGCGCGCGACGTGGTGCTGCTCAAGCTGGTGGGCATGAATCCGGTGATCGTGCACGGCGGCGGGCCGCAGATCAACGACCTGCTCAACAAGGTGGGCAAGCAGGGCACTTTCGTGCAGGGCATGCGGGTCACCGACGAAGAGACCATGGACGTGGTCGAGATGGTGCTGGGCAAGGTCAACAAGGACATCGTCAACCTGATCAACAAGCACGGCGGCAAGGCGGTGGGGCTGACCGGGCAGGACGGCGCGTTCATCCGTGCCGAAAAGCTGATGCTGGAGAGCAGCGAACAGCCGGGCACGATGCTGGATATCGGCCTGGTCGGCGATATCAGCAAGATCGATCCGCATATCATCGAGTTCCTGGATTCTGACGACTATATCCCGGTGATTGCACCGATCGGCGTCGCACCAGATGGTGAGACGCTGAACATCAATGCCGACCTGGTGGCAGGCAAGCTGGCCGAGGTGTTGCGCGCGGAGAAGCTGGTGCTGATGACCAACACGCCGGGGGTGCTGGACAAGGACGGCGTGCTGCTGACCGGGCTGACACCTAAACTGGTCGACGAAATGGTTGCCGACGGCTCACTGTCCGGCGGCATGCTGCCCAAGATTTCTTCGGCGCTGGACGCCGCGCGCAGCGGAGTGCGCGCGGTGCACATCATTGATGGCCGGGTGGAGCATGCGCTGCTGCTGGAAATTCTGACGGACGAAGGCGTCGGCACGCTGATCAAGAGCAAATGAATTTTAGCCACGGATTAACACGGATATTCACGGATAAAAAACGGAATCAATCCGTGTCTCATCCGTGTTGATCCGTGGCTGACGGGTTTTAAGGAATGATCAGGCTGGTGTGGGTGTTCGATCTCGATAACACCTTGCACAACGCGTCGGCACACGTGTTTCCGCACATCAATCGCGGGATGACAGCCTATTTGCAGCAGCATCTGGAACTGGACGAGCAGGCGGCGAGCGCGTTGCGGATGCATTACTGGCAGCGCTACGGTGCTACCTTGAGCGGCATGATGAAACATCACGGCACCGACCCGCGGCATTTCCTGTGGCACACGCACCAGTTCCCGGAGCTGCCCCGCATGGTGTTGCGCGAACCGCGACTGCGTCATGTGCTGAAAAAATTGCCGGGACGCAAGCTGCTGTACTCCAATGCGCCGCAGCAATATGCGCGTGCGGTGCTGCGCTTGCTGCGCGTGGACGACCTGTTCGACGGCGTGTTCGCCATCGAGCACGGGCGCTACCGCCCCAAGCCGGAAATGGAAGGGTTCATGCGGTTCTTGCGCAGGCATCGCCTGCATCCGGCGCGCTGCGTGATGGTGGAAGATAGTGCGGGGAACCTGCGGACGGCCAGGCGCCTCGGCATGAAGACGGTGCTGGTGGGTGAAGCGGCGCGCAAGCCGGCTTACGTGGATGTGAAAATTCGTAACGTGCTGGAATTGCCGCGGGCAATTTCCAGGCTGACTTAAGGGGGACAAGATGGCGGGCAAACCGGGTGAACGCAAGCTGCAGATACTGCAAACCGTGGCCGAAATGCTGGAGCAACCCAAGGGCGAAAAGATTACTACTGCCGCGCTGGCGGCGCGGCTGGAGATTTCCGAGGCGGCGCTGTACCGCCACTTCGCCAGCAAGGCGCAGATGTTCGAGGGCCTGATCGAATTCATCGAGCAGACCGTATTCGGCCTGGTCAACCAGATCACCGCCGAAGAGGAAGACGGGCTGAAGCAGGTCGAGGGCATCGTTTCGTTGCTGCTCGGTTTCGCGCAGAAGAACCGCGGCATGACCCGGGTACTGATCGGTGATGCACTGGTGAACGAGGACGAGCGCCTGCAACAGCGCATCAACCAGTTTCTCGACCGCATCGAAACCACGCTCAAGCAGGCGCTGCGCATTGCCGTGACCCAGGGCGAACTGGATGCGGATACCGATGCCGGCGTGCGCGCCAACGTGCTGCTGTGCTATGTGATCGGCCGCTGGCAGCAATTCGGCAAGAGCGGCTTCGCGCGCGACCCGATGGCGCAATGGCCGCAGCAGTGGGCCATCCTCTCACGCTAACTGTTAAAGGTTTTCAATGATACTGATTCTCTCCTCCAATACCGACCAGCAAGGCGCCGAATTCCAGCAACTGATGAACCATCTCGGTGGCCTGCAGGGCATCAAGACGCGCGTCCACACCGAGCGCGGCACCGAGCAGACGCTGACCGAAATCTATCTGGTCGGCAATACCAAGATGCTGGAGATCGACGACATGCAGGCCTTGCCCTGCGTCGAACGCGTGGTGCGCGTGTCCGAGGAATACCGCGTGCTGGGTCGGCACAAGGACGATCCGCGTGCCGCGTATTTCGAATACAACGGCGTGCGTTTCGGACAGGACACGCTCAACGTGTTTGCCGGGCTGTGCGCGGTGGATAATCCAGAGCACGTCGAGCTGATGCTGAAAGCCCTCCAGGAAAACGGCCAGGTGTGCACGCGCATGGGGGCGTACAAGCCGCGCACCAGCCCCTACGCGTTCCAGGGCCATGGCAAGAACTGTCTGCCCTGGGTGTTCGAGCTGGCCGGCAAGTACGGCATCAAGGTGATCGCGATGGAGATCACCCACGAATCGCATCTCAACGAGATACGCGAAGCGCTGGAGCAGACCGGCAATCCGACCGGCGTGATGCTGCAGATCGGCACGCGCAATACGCAGAATTTCGAGCTGCTGAAAATCGTCGGCCGCCAGCAGCAATTCCCGGTGCTGCTCAAGCGCGGCTTCGGCATCACCCTGGACGAGTCGCTGAACGCGGCGGAATACCTGGCTTCCGAGGGCAACCGCAACGTGGTGTTCGGCCTGCGTGGGATGAAGACCAACATGGGCGATCCGCACCGCAATTTCGTCGACTTCGCGCACGTGCCGGTGGTCAAGCGCCTGACCCGTATGCCGGTGTGCATCGACCCTTCGCATTCGGTCGGCACGCGCGCGGCGGCACCGGACGGTATCCTCGACGTGATGCACGTCACCGCGCAAGGCGTAATGGCCGGCGCCAACATGGTGCTGGTCGATTTTCATCCGGCACCCGCCAAGGCGCTGGTCGATGGCCCGCAGGCGCTGTTGATGAAGGAGCTGCCATATTTCCTCGAGGACGTGCGCATCGCGCGCGAAGCCTACCTGGAGCGCGTGGCATTGTGGCAGCGCTATCAGGAAACCTGATGCGTTTGTGGCTCGCGGGGCTGTTGCTGTTTCTGGTGGCAGCCGCGCATGCCGCGGGCTTTAAGGTTGCCGACGACAGCGGTGCGACAGTCGGCTTCGATGCGCCGCCGCAGCGCATCATCTCGCTCGCCCCGAACCTCACCGAACTGGCCTGGGCCGCCGGCATGGGGCCGCACATGGTGGCGGTTACTGCCTACAGCAATTACCCGGCAGCGGCAAAACAACTGCCGCAGGTGGGCGATGCCTTTCGTCTCGACTGGGAGCGCATCGTCTCGTTCAAGCCCGATCTGGTGCTGGCCTGGAAAAGCGGGCTTTCGGCGCGCGACCGCGCCGAGTTCGGCAAGCTGCACCTGAAACTGCTGGTGCTGGAGCCGCGCCGTCTGGCCGATATTCCGAAGGACCTGCGCCTGCTCGGGCGCATCGCCGGGACGGAGAATGTAGCCGGGGCCGCCGCGCAGGATTTCGAGCGGCGGCGTGATCAATTGCGGAGGCAATATGCTTCGCGCCCGGTCGTGCGCGCCTGGTTCCAGATTGCCGAATCGCCACTGCTCACCATAAACGGCAAGCACATCATCAGCGACGTGCTGCATCTGTGCGGGGCACAGAATGTGTTTGCCGATGCGCCGTTGCTGACACCTGTCGTTTCGAACGAGGCGCTGGTCGCGGCGCGGCCGCAAATCCTGTTCGGTGTCGCCGATACGCCGCAGCAACAGGAACGGATACGCGCTGGTTGGCGCCAACTTCCGCTGGCCGCGGTGCGGGCCGGACACATGGCCTTCGTGCCGGCCGACCTGATCAGCCGTGCCACGCCGCGCCTGCTGCAGGGTGCAGCACAAATCTGCCGGCAGGTCGATTCGGTACGGCATTAATTATGGTGTTGCGAAAGCGGACAACGTTGATACACTTACGCCAACCTGCCAAGGAGGAATAAATGGGGAAAGTCATGAGAAAAACCCTTATTGGAGTGGTGGTTCTGATAGCTGCCGGCGTTGCCACGTATTTCATGCTCAGCAATCCGGTAGGCAGGCTGGTGAAACTGGCCGTCAACGGGTTTGGTCCCAAACTGACCCAGGCCGAAGTGCATGTAGGCAGTGTGAAAATTGCTACCAGGGAAGGCACGGGCACGCTGTCCGGCCTGTTCCTCGGTAATCCGAAGGGCTTCAAGACGGATTACGCGCTGAAGGCGGGTACCGTCGATATCGATCTGGATACGCGCAGTATCGCGAAGAAGGTGGTGGTGATCCACAAGATACTGATCGAGGCTCCCAGCATCATCTATGAAAAAGACAAGAGCGGCAGCAACTTCGACGCCATCCAGCGCAACGTCGGGCAATATCTGGGGGCGGGCAAGGGCAAGAAGGAAGAGGGCAATGCGGGCAAGAAGCTGATCATCGATTCCTTCGTCATTCGCGATGCCAAGGTCAGCTATAACGGCATGGTTGACCTCAAATTGCCGGACGTCGAATTGCACGATATCGGCAGGAAGAGTGGCGGCGCGACTTCGGCCCAGGTGGTCAAGGAGGTGATCGCCGCACTCAACGCCAAGATCATGCTGTCGCTGGCCAAGACCGCAGCTATCGGTGCGGTGGGTGGTCCGGTGATCGGCGCGGGTATGGCGATCAAGGGCATGCTTGGAAAGTGATGTGTGCTGCCAGGGCTGCCATGTGCCCGCAGCCGGAATTTGCCGCGGCACATAAAAATGGCACCCACGAATGGGTGCCAAAAGCTTCCTGAGAAGGGATTCATGCAAAAAGCAGAATGAATTCTACCGGGACGGTGTTACAAAATTCTTACAGAAAAGCATGAAATAGCTAGTGGCAGTAATCCCGGATTTTCATGTCTTCGTTCAGGAGGTGCCCGATCAGCATTCTTTTGACCTGCAGGCTGGCATCTATCCATTGGTACATGGTGGAATTCTCGTTGAGGTCGCCCAGGATTTCACGCATGCGCATATCCACTAGCTGGTGAGACTGTGTATGGTCTGAGGTTTGGGGGTAGTTTTTTTGCCTGAGGATTTTCTCCTCGATAGCGGCATCTGTCTTTGCATGATCCAGAATGGCCTGCAGCTTTTTGCGGATTTCTGACAGTTCCATGCGGTCGACGATGGCCCGGTTCAGGTCGTTGATCAGGGCAACAAACTGCTGATGTTCGCGATCGATCTCCGGAATGCCGACACTCAGGTCGTCACTCCAGTCCAGGCTCCATACTTCCGTATTCACGACTTACTCTCTCCTAGTCAGCGCAGATGAGTCAAAAAGTGGGGATTCGTTGTCCCTTTAATCTGCATCCAATATTTAGCGTGGCGGATTATAAAATGCCCGCCCCATCTTGTATGTTAAGCAGTTAACTTAATGGGTGAATCTGAGGAAAGTTTATTACAGGTGTTGAAACGATCGGACAGGATTACTCCTGCGTCCATGAGCTTTCGGCTTGTCCTGCCAGACGATTGAGCACGCGGCACAGTACGAACAGCAGGTCGGACAGGCGATTGAGATAGGGCAGGGCGGATGACGGTACGGTTTCGCCAGCCGCCAGGACGGCGAGATCGCGTTCGGCGCGGCGCACCACACTGCGTGCGACATGGCATTGTGCGGCGGCGCGGCAGCCGCCGGGCAGAATGAATTCCCTGAGCGGCGGCAGGTCGGCATTGTAGTGTGCGATGGCAGCGTCCAGCCGCGCGAGATGCGTTTCGGGAAACCGGTCTTGCCCGGGCAATGCCAGTGCACCGCCGAGGTCGAACAGGTCGTTCTGCACCTGCAGCAGCAGGTCGCGCACGTCCTGCGGCAATTGTTCGGTCAACAGCAGGCCGAGCTGGCTGTTGAGTTCGTCCACGCTGCCGATGGCGGCGATGCGCGCGCTGCTTTTCGTTACGCGGCTGCCGTCGGCAAGCCCGGTACTGCCGTCGTCGCCGGTGCGGGTCACGATCTTGCTCAGGCGGTTGGCCATTACTGTTTCTCTAGGCAAGACAGATATACGGTTGCATCCGGCGCTGCATTGTTGCGCTGCGCCTGCCAGATCATTTCGCCCAGGCAGTCCATCATCGCGTGCTGCGCCTCGTGCTCCGACTGGTATTTTCCGGTCAGCCGCATGAAATGGGCGCGGATGCCGGGCGGCTGGTCGATGGCAATCTGCTCCTCGATGGTCAGGTGCATCATCAGGTGCAGGAAGGGATTGACCGTGTCGCCGTCCGGCGCGTAGTCCCTCTCATGGTTGTTCTCGGGGTCGCCGAACAACTCGTGGTATTCGGGGTGTTTGTCGATGAGCTGCGCGGTCAGGTCTTCCAGCGGCGTCAGCAGCTCGCCTGCGCGGCGCTTGCGCCAGGATTCGAACAGGAAGTTGCGTGCTTCGTCGCGGCTCGGATTGAACATTACGCTGTTTTCCCCTTGAACTCGCACAGGTCGTAAATGACGCACGCGCCGCATTTCGGTTTGCGCGCCTGGCAAGTATAGCGCCCGTGCAGGATCAGCCAGTGGTGCGCATCATGCTTGAATTCGTCCGGCACGAACTTGAGCAGTTTCTTTTCCACTTCCAGCACGTCCTTGCCGGGTGCGATGCCGGTGCGGTTGGATACGCGGAAGATATGCGTGTCGACCGCGATGGCAGGCTGGCCGAAGGCGGTGTTGAGCACCACGTTGGCGGTCTTGCGGCCGACGCCGGGCAGTGCCTCGAGTTCCTCGCGCGTCTGTGGCACCTCGCCGTCATGCTTGTCGATCAGGATGCGGCACATTTTGATGATGTGCTTGCTCTTGGTCTGGTACAGGCCGATGCGCTGCACGTATTCGCGCAGGTT
>CAZMSI010000035.1:0-12497 GCA_964568895.1 uncultured Sideroxydans sp.
GGCGGGCTTTCGCGCGAAGCTGTTCGACGACACCTTGCGCGCACTGATCGCTGCTGCAGAATCCAGCGGGCGCCTGGCCGAAATTTACGGGCAGCTTGCCGAACACTACACGGGGCTGGCGGGACGCATCGCCAGGGTGAAGTCGCGCATGTGGTTGCCGATGGTCGTGCTGGCGATCGCGTTGCTGGTGCAGCCGCTACCCGCCCTGGTAGGCGCGGAGATCAGCGTGGGCGGCTATCTGTACCTGAGCCTGGGACGGCTGGCGCTACTCGCCACGGGCGTGTTTGTGCTGTTGCGCCTGCCCGGCATGCGCGCGCTATGGGGGCGGATACCTTTTGTGGCGCGCTACGTCGCGGCGCGCCAGTTGAATGAATTCTTTTTCGTGCTGGCGATGTTGCTGGAAGGCGGGCTGGCGTTTGACGAGGCGCTGCCCAAAGCGGTGGCGACGATCAGCAACCATGCGCTGCGTGCCCGATTCGACCCGGCGCTGGCGATGCTGGGTAGCGGCGCGAGTGTGACCGCAATACTGGAAAAAGTGCCGGCGATCGACCCCGCGATGCTGGGCGTCGTTGACAGCAGCGAGCAAAGCGGCAAGCTGGCCGGCGGGATACTGCAATATACCCGGCTGGAGGCGGAAGCGATCGGCCGGCAAGACGACGTGCTGGCCGCATGGATGCCGCGGATTGCTTATGCGATGGTTGCGGGGTGGATGGCCTATTCGTTATTGCACGGCAACCCCATTACGAACATCGCAACAGTTGAATAGCCGGCAAAAAGGCCGGCATGCGCCGGCCTTTTCATCTGCTTGCTGCGACCGTTATTTTTCGAGCTTGTCCAGCAGCTTCTGGATCTCGGCACGGCGGCCGGCATCGGCATCCTCGCGACCGGGGCGCGGCGGCGCGGCCAGCGCCTTCTTCAGGTACTTGATGGCCTCGGCCTTGTCGCCCTTGTCACCGCGGATCGACAGGAATTCACCGTAGAAGAAATTGGGATCGATGCCATCCGGGTTGACCTTCAGCGCGCGCTGCAGGTATTCGTTGGCCTTGTCGTAGTCGCCGAACGAACCGAAGCGCGGCACCTTGTAATACAGGCTGCCGAGCGAGGTCAGCGCGGAACCCATCAGTGCATCGGGATTGATCTTCTCGGCCTGCAGCAGCAGGTCGCGCGCCTTCTTGGCGGTGCCGCCGGCGGAGAAGATGCTCTGGTACTTGGCCAGCGTGCTGGTGATGATGCCTTCCCAGATCAGCGGCTCGGCACGGCCCGGGAATTCCTCGGTCACCGCATGCGCTTTTTTCTGCAGTGCTTCGAAATAATCTTCCTGCTGGTCTTCCGGCGTGCTGTAGTAGCCCTTGGCCCAGTCGTGCTGCAGACCGGCAATGGCGTCGCCCAGGTCCGCCGCCGCAGCCGCACCCACCCAGCACAACAGCATCGCGGCAACCACAAACTTCCACATTCTCGACAACAACATGTTTGTTCTTCCTTTCCAGTTGATTATTTCTTGCCTGCCGCGTAATCGCGGATTTCCTGCACCTGCTTGCGCAGCGAGTTGTCCACCAGCCCCGGCAGGATGGCGTTGATGCGCACGAACAGGCTTTCCGGGAAACCGATGTATTTCTCCTTTTTGTCCTGCTCGATGGCGTGCACGATGCTGGCCGCGACCACGTCCGGATCGTCCATGTTCACCTTCAGCGCTTTCGACATGCGCGCCACCGGACCTTCATTGATCGGCGTGCGCACATAGCGCGGGCCGACGTAGGTCACGCCGATGCCGGTGCCGTCCAGCTCGCGGCGCGGCGCCTGCGAGAAGCCGCGCACCGCAAACTTGTTGGCGGAATAATTGACGAAGCATGGAAAAGCGATCGAGCCGTACACCGAACCGACGTTGACGATGCGCCCGTCGCCGCGCTCCAGCATCTGCGGCAGCAGCGCGCGGGTGAGCTGCATCGGCGCGATGGTGTTGACGCGCCACAGCCGTTCTATGCTTTCCGCGGTTTCCTCGTGGAACAGCTTGAAGCTCATGATGCCGGCCAGGTTGATCAGCACGTCGACCTTGCCCAGTTCCTGCATGGCAGTGGCTGCGAGCTGTTCCGGCGCTTCCGGCTGCAACAGGTCGACGGCGGCAATCTTCGCCTCTCCTCCGGCGGCCACTACTTCGTCGCGCAGCGATTCCAGCGCCTCGACTTCACGGTCGGCCAACAGCAGCACGGCACCGCCGCGCGCCAGTTCCCTGGCCAGCATCTTGCCGATGCCGCCGGCCGCGCCGGTGATCAATATGTGTTTGCCTCGAATATCCATGGTCTCAGTTTATGGAACGGAAAATGTTGGCGTACAGATGGAAGAACACCCTGGCGCAATGGATCACCGCCTGCTTGTCTTCCTCCAGTTCCAGCCGGTTGACCACGCTCTGGAAGAAATCGATATGTTCCAGGTCGAGCGAGCCGTGGCTGGTCAGGTAGCTGAACGCGGTGTTGGGCAGGTTAAGCGACTTCTGCAGCACGCCGGCGGCGTTGGTCGCGAGCTGGATGCTGGTGCCCTCCAGCACGTATACCATGCCGAAGAAGCCGCACGGGTTGTTGCGCATGATGGTGTCGTAGGCATAGGCCACCATCAGCTCGGTGTGCATGTTGGGTTGGCCGCGGCGCACCGCCTCGGCATCGCCGCCGCAGGCCTTGATGTCATTCAGGATCCATTCCTGGTGGCCGACTTCTTCCTCGATGTAGTGCGCCAGTGCCACGCGTATCCACTCGTGGCTTTCCGGCACGCGCCCGCCGCAGGTCATCAGCAGCGGCGAAGTATGCTTGACGTGGTGGTAGGCCTGGGTGAGGAAGGCGATGTACTGCTCCAGCGTGACCTCGCCGGCCAGCGCCTTGCCGATGATCGGCACCGACAGCAGCGCATTGCGCTCGGCGGCGGTCTCCTGTTGCAGTCGTTCGTAAAACGTCATTGATTCTCTCCATACAATTCATTCATGGCCGCTTCGTAGCGCGCCTGGATTTCGGCACGGCGCAAACGGCCGTTGCTGGTCAGCAGGCCATTGTGCACGGTGAACGGTTCATCGACCACCAGCCAGTGCCGCACTTGCGCATAGTCCGGCAGGCCGCGGTTGGCGGCGGCCACCGCCTCGGCAATCGCGCTGTCGCGATCGACACCGGGCAGGTTGCGCGGCACGATCAGCGCCACGTTCCACGGCTTCGCCTCGCCGAACACCGCGGCATTGGCGATCACCGGGTGGATGGTCAGTTCGCGCTCCACCCATTCCGGCGCCACGTTGCGCCCGAACGAGGTGATGAACATGTTCTTCTTGCGCCCGCTCAGGTGCAGGTAGCCCTCGTCGTCGAGGTAGCCGGTGTCGCCGGTCGCCCAGTAGCCGTCGTCGCCCGGCTTTTCCGCAAGGCCGAGGTAACCTTCGAACACCGCGCCGCCGACGAAAATCTCGCCGTCGTCGGCAAAACGTAATTTTACATGCGGCAGCGGCTTGCCGACACTGCCCGGCCTGTTCGCGCCCGGCGTATTCACCGCCACCACCGAAGCGCACTCCGACAGGCCGTAACCCTCGTACACCGGCAGGCCGTATTGCTGTGCTGCCGCCAGCAGGCGCGGCGATACCGGCGCGCCGCCCACCGCGATGAAGCGTAATGTGGCCGGCGCCTTGCCGCCCATACCCAACGCCGCCACCAGTGCATGCAGCATCTGCGGCACCATGATCGCGCTGCTCGCGCGTTGCGCATGCATGGCCTGCAGCATCACGCCGGTATCCAGCGCCGAGGCGCCCTGCAGCCCGACCTGGCGCAAAGGCAGGATACAACTGCAGGCACCCGCCAGCAGCGGTGCATAAATACCGCCGATGTTTTCCAGCAGCGTGGACAGCGGCAACAGGCACAGATGACGATCCGTCTCGTTCGCGGCGGAAGCTTCGCACAGCGACTGCGCCACGGTTTCCATCGCCTCGCGGCCCAGGCACACGCCCTTGGGCTGGCCGGTGGTGCCGGAGGTATAGGTAATTTTTGCGGTATGCGCCGGCAAGGCAGCGGCATCATCGTGAGCCGGCAAGCGTAGTGCAGCAAGGTTACCGGAAAATTTCAGGGGCAAGGGCTGGCCCTGCCCGCCGAGAAATTCCTGTACCCGCCCGGACTGGTCGGTCAGCACCACATCCACCCCGCTGTTGCCGATGGCATGCACCAGTTGCTGCGCGGAAAAGAACGCAGGCAGCGGCACGCACGGGATGCCGGCAGACAGCGCGGCCAGATCGGCCACCGCCCAGTCGATGCCGTTGTCGGCCAGCAGGCCGAGCATATTGATATTGCCGGCCTGTAGCTCGCCGGCCAGATGCTGCACGCGCGCGTAAAGATCGGCATAACCCAGCGCAGAATCGCCGTCCTGAATGGCAATTGCTTCCGGGCGCTGCCCGGCATGGCGCGCCAGCGCCTGTACCACCAGGCTATCGCTCATTGCGCCAGTCCGCTTTCCCCCGCCTCCAGGCCGGAGCGCAGCACGCGGAAGAAGCTGGCCTTCTCGCCGCTCAGAATGTCTAACAGATGCGGGTTGGCGCGCATGGCGCGAAACCCTTCGCGGATGTTGCCGATCATCACCAGCGGCTTGTTGTCATAATAGGTTCCCCAGCGCTCGCGCTCTTCCGGCGCCAGCCGCTCGATCCGTGCCGGACAGATTTCAACCGGGTGCAGGCCGAGATTGTTGAAGCCGTTGCGCAATGCCGTGGTACCGGTGAATACCACCCAGTCGTAGCCTTCCTCGTACAGCATCACGGTGAGTGCGACGATCATCCAGCGCACTGCGCCGGGATAGATCGCCGCCAGGTTGCCGATCTCGGCAATGCGGGTACGCTGCGGCAGGGCACCGGATTTTTCCGCAATGACCTGCTCGATCGGCCGGTCGAGGTAGTTTTCCAGGAACAGCCTGCCCTTTTCCGCGGAACGCACGCCGAATGCAGCCAGTAATTCATTTTCCTTCGAACGTATCGCCAGCAGGCGCGGCATGAAGCTCCGCACCTCGGCGCCATAGGCGGCGGCAAATGTCTCGCGGATGAAATGCTCCACCTCGGCGCAACTTGCTTCCTGGCATTCGTTCAGGTTGAACAGGCCCGCAAGCTGCGCGTGGAAAGGTGCATCCTTGGCATCGCGGCACAACATCGACAGCAACTGGGAGCGCGCGTACACCCCGCTGCGCGTGGCAAACTCGGCGCGGGGGTTGCGGGCGGTGACGCCCGGCACATTATTCTGTGTCAATACTGCCATGGTGCATTCCCATATCGGCCATTCAAACGCTCCCGGTCATTCAGTCGGAAAACCTGACAATGCAGTCATGCATACATTGCCGCGCGTTGAAGTATCCATTACCAAGCTTAAGCCAATATTAATCACACCTAAGTCCTTGTCCAGTCGTACTTTTACTTACCTGCTTGAGGCGGGTTACCGGCAGCACCCTGCCAGCCGCCGCCCAGCGCCTTGAACAGATCGGCGACCGCGACACGCTGGGCGCGCTCCGCATCCAGCCGGTTCAATTCCGCCTGCAGGTAATTGTTCTCCACATCCAGCAATTCCAGGTGGCTGGCAATGCCGTTCTGGTAGCGCAACTGGGCCTGTTTATACGCCTGTGCCAGCGCCTTGCTGCGCAACGTTTCCGCCTCCAGCACCCGGCGCGCCGTGGCCTGTTCGGACAGCGCGTTGCGCACATCGGCAAACGCATTGGCGACCGCCTGTTTGTATTGCACCAGCGCCTGGTCACGCTGCGCCTCCGCCGCCTTCACCTGGCTCTGCAGCCCACCGGCATTGAAAATCGGCTGGCTGATATCGGCGGCAAACTGGAACACCCCGGCCGGGCCGGTGAACAGCTTGGCGAACGCGATGCTCTCGCTGCCGACATAGGAAGTCAGGCTGACCGACGGAAAGTATTGCGCGCGCACCGCACCGATGTTGGCATTCATCGCCACCAGGTTCATCTCGGCCTGCTTCAGGTCGGGGCGGTGCAGCAACAGGTCGGCCGGCAGGCCCGCCGGCACCCATGCATCTACCGGCCGCAGAGCGCCGCGGTCAACCTTGCCGTCCATCACTTCGCGCGGCGAACGGCCCAGCAACAGGGCGAGTGCCGCCTCCTGTTTGTCGCGTGCCTGATCCAGCGTGGCCAGTTGCGAGCGCACCGCTTCCGCCGCAGCCTCACTCTGGTGCAGATCGTATTCCGACAGTACGCCGACCTCGACCCGCTTGCGGTCCAGCGCCAGCGTTTCCTCGCGTGACGCCAGCTCGCGCTGCACCACCTTCTCTTCGGCATCGTAGGCCAGCAGCGCAAAATACTGCTGTGCCACCTGCGCGGTCAGCGACAGTTTTACCGCATCGCGCGACGATTCTGCGGCCAGCAACTGGGCGCGTGCCGCCTCGCTGGCGCGGCGATATTTGCCCCACAGGTCGAGCTCATAGCTGGCGTCCAGATGAACCTGCGAATAATTCTGGATCGGCCGCGGGAAGCTGCCGAGCTGGCTGTACTTGGTGCGGCTTGCGTTGACGTTTGCGCTCACCACCGGATACTGGTCGGCCTCGGTCACGCCGAGCTGGGCGCGCGCCTGCAGCACCCGTGCCACCGCCACCTGGGCATCCGCATTATGGATCAGCGCCTCGCCTTCCAGCTTGTCCAGCACCGGGTCGGCATACAGGTCCCACCATTGCCCGCCGATGCCGTTGACCGGTTTCGCCGCTGCCGGCTTTGCAGCTTTTTGCCCGGTCGACCAGTTCTGCGGCAAGTCCAGCGCGGGACGCTTGTAGTCCGGCCCCGCCGAGCAGCCGCCGAGCAGGCCCGCCAGCAGCAGCACATGCCACAAACGCTTCACGTTATTCATGCTCGTCCTCCTCGTGCGGAATGGGTGGCCTGCCGGGGAAAAAACGCCGCACCACCACGAAGAACACCGGGATCAGGAACACCGCCAGCACGGTCGCCGCCAGCATCCCGCCCATCACGCCGGTGCCCAGCGCATGGCGACTGTTGGCGCCGGCACCGGTGGAGATCGCCAGCGGCAGCACGCCGAACATGAACGCGATCGAAGTCATCAGGATCGGGCGGAACCTCAAGCGGCATGCCTCCAGCGTGGACTCGACCAGGTCGCGCCCCTTGTCCTGCATGTCGCGCGCAAACTGGATGATCAGGATCGCGTTCTTCGCCGCCAGGCCGATGATCACGATCAGGCCCACCTTGAAGTAAACGTCGTTGGGCAGGCCTCGCATTTCCGCCGCCAGCAGCGCGCCGAGCACGCCGATCGGCACCACCAGGATCACCGCCAGCGGGATCGACCAGCTCTCGTACAGCGCGGCGAGGCTGAGGAACACTGCGACCACCGACAGCCCGAACAGCAGCGGAGCCTGGTTGCCGGACAAGCGTTCCTCGCGCGAGGTACCGGACCATTCATAGCCGAAGCCCGATGGCAATTTGGCGGCGATCTTTTCCATCTCCTGCATCGCCTCGCCGCTGCTGTGGCCGGGCGCCGGACTGCCGGCAATCTTCATCGACGGCACGCCGTTGTAGCGGTCGAGCTTGGGCGCGCCGACTTCCCAGTGCGCGGTGCAGAATTCGGACAGCGGCACCATGCCGCCCTGGGCGTTGCGCACCGGCAGGTTCAGGATGCTGGCAATGCTGGCGCGCGCGTCAGCATCGGCCTGCATCTGCACGCGCAGGATGCGTCCCTGGCGCACGAAGTCGTTGATGTAGGACACGCCCAGCGCCGACTGCAACGTGTCGTTGAGGTCGGCCATGTTCACGCCCAGCGCCTGTGCCTTGATACGGTCCACGTCCAGCCGCAATTGCGGCGCAGGCTCCTGTCCTTCCGGACGCACACCGGCGAGCACAGGATCCTTGCTCGCCATGCCCAGCACCATGTTGCGCGCATCGAGCAGCTTCTCGCGGCCGAGTCCGGCGCGGTCCTCGAGCCGGAAGTCGAAGCCGCCTACCGCCGCCAGTTCCGGGATCGGCGGCACGTTGATGGTGAACACCAGCGCCTGCTTGATGCCGAACAGGTTCATGTTGGCGCGCTGCACCAGCGCCTCGGCGGAATGCGCCTGCCCCTTGCGCTTATCCCAGTCCTTCAGTGTGACGAACACGATGCCCGCATTCTGGCCGCGGCCGAAGAACGAGAAGCCGGCCACGCCGATCGCATGCTCGATTTCCGGCTGTTTGCGGTAAAAATCTTCAACCTTGGACAACACGCCCAGCGTGCGCTCGCGCGTCGCGCCCGGCGGCAACTGCACGATGCTGATGAAGTAGCCCTGGTCTTCCGACGGCAGGAAGCTGGTCGGCAGGTGGTACAGCAGCCAGCCCATGCTGAGCAGGATCGCCGCATACACCGCCAGTGCGCGTCCGGTACGCTTGAGCACTTTGGCGACCGCGCCCTGGTAGCGCTGGCTGGAGCGCGCGAAAAAGCGCGCAAACCAGCCGAAGAATCCGCGCCGGTGTTCGACCTCTTCCTTCGTCTCCTTCTTCAGCAGGGTGGCACACAACGCCGGCGTCAGCGTCAGCGCCATCAGCACCGAGAACGCCATGGTCAGCAGCAGCGTCACCGAGAACTGGCGATAGATCGCGCCCACCGAGCCGCCGAAGAACGCCATCGGCACGAACACCGCGGACAGCACCACGCTGATCGCGATGATCGCATTGAAGATCTGGCCCATCGCCTTGCGCGTCGCCGCGCGCGGTTCCAGTCCCTCTTCGGTCATGATGCGCTCGACGTTCTCGGTCACCACGATCGCATCGTCGACCACGATGCCGATCGCCAGCACCATCGCAAACAGCGTCAGGATGTTGATCGAGAAACCGAAGAAATACAGCCCCACCATGGCGCCGGTCAGCGCCACCGGCACCACGATCGCCGGGATGAAAGTGGCACGCCAGTTGCCCAGGAACAGGTACATCACGAAGAACACCAGCACCATCGCGATGCCCAGCGTTTCCACCACTTCCGTGATCGAAATCTTCACGAACTTGGAGGTGTCGTACGGAATCACCCAGCTGATGCCCTTGGGAAACTGCTGGGCGAGCTCGGTCATCTTGGCCTTGATCGCGGTCGCGGTATCCAGCGCATTGGCACCCGGCGACAGGCGCACCGCAATGGCCGAGGCGGGCTGGCCGTCGAGGCGCGCCGACACCGAATAATCCTGCGCGCCCAGCTCCACCCGCGCCACGTCCTTGACCCGCACCGTGGAACCGTCCGGATTGGCGCGCACCACGATGTTGCCGAATTGCTCCGGCGAGGACAGCCGGCTCTGGGTGACGATCACCGCGTTCAACTGCTGGCCCGGCGCCGCCGGCAGATCACCCAGTTCGCCCATTGCCAGTTGCGTGTTCTGTGACTCGACCGCCTTCTTCACGTCGCTCGGCGTCAGGTTGTAGGCATACAGTTTGTCCGGATCCAGCCACAACCGCATCGAATACTCGGTGCCGAACAGCGTCGCATCGCCCACGCCCGGCACGCGCAGGATCTGGTCGAGCACGTGGGCCGCGGCAAAGCTGCCGAGCGCGACGTTGTCGCGGCTGTGGTCGGGCGAGGTCATCAGGATGAACATCAGGTAGTTGCGCGCCGACTTGCGCACGGTGATGCCGGCGCGCTGCACTTCCTGCGGCAGGCGCGCCTCGGCGCTCTTGATGCGGTTCTGCGCATCCACTGACGCCACGTCGAGATTGGTGCCAGTGTCGAAGGTCAGCGTAATGGAGGCACGACCGAGTTCGGAGGACGACTCCATGTACAACAGGTGTTCGATGCCGCTCAACTGCTCCTCGAGCAGCGTGACGGTGGTGTCCTCCACTACCTGCGCCGAGGCGCCCGGATAGCTGATGTTGATGGAGACCGCCGGCGGCGCCACCTCGGGATAGGCGGCCACCGGCAGCTTGCGGAACGCGAGCGCGCCGCCGAGCAGGATGATGATCGCGATCACCCAGGCAAAGATGGGCCGGTCGATGAAGAACTTTGCGAACACGTCGGCTCCTTACTGCTTCGCAGCCGCGGCAGGTGCAGCCGGAGGAATGACAGGTGTGGCGGGTGCATTGCCGTCATCCCCCACCAGCACCGGCTTCACCGTGGCGCCGGGACGCACCTTTTGCAGCCCGTCGACGATCACCTGTTCGCCGCCCTTGAGTCCGCTGGCAATGATGAAGTCGCCGCCGGCCATGCCGCCGGTGGTCACCGGATGCGGTGCCACCTTGCCCTGCGCATCCACCACCATCACGAACTGGCCCTGCGGGTTCGACAGCACCGCGCGTTGCGGCAGCTTGATACTGTCATCCGAAGCCGCTTCGGAAAAACGCACGCGTACGAACATGCCGGGCAGCAGTTCGCGTTTCGGATTGGGGAATTTGGCGCGCAGCGAAACGCTGCCGGTGCCCGGGTCGACGGCCTGATCCTCGAACAACAGCCGGCCCGGCAACGGATAGACACTGCCGTCGCCGAGTATCAGTTCGACCTTGCGCGATTTGGAAGCCGACAGTTTGCCCGAGTCGATCTCGTGGCGCAGACGCAGCAGGTCGGCGCCCGGCTCGGTGAAGTTGGCATAGATCGGATCGACCTGTTCGATGGTTGCCATCAGCGTTGCATCGCCGTGCCCGACCAGCGCACCCTCGGTCACCATGGTGCGGCCGATGCGACCGGAAATCGGTGCCGGCACGCGCGTGTTGTCGAGATCGAGCCTGGCTTTGGCCAATGCAGCCTTGGCCTGCTTCAGTTTGGCCGCGGCCAGGTCGTAATCCTGCTGGCTGACCGCCTTGGCATCGAGCAGCGGCTTGTAGCGCGCCACCGTCTTCTGCGCGACCTCTTCATCCGCCCTGGCCGAGTCGTAGGCCGCCTGATAGGTGCGCGCATCGATGCGGTACAGCGTCTGGCCCGCCTTCACGTCGCTGCCTTCGAGGAACAGCCGCTTCTCGACGATGCCGTCGACCCGCGCCCGTACCTGCGCCGTGCGCCGTGCCTCGAGGCGCCCGGGCAGATCCTGGGTCAGCGTTACGGTACTCTTGCCAACCTTTACCACGTTGACCTCGGGCGGCGGAGGCGCACCGCCGGCCGCAGCTTTTTTCTGGGCGCCCTCGTGCCCGCCGCAACCGGCAAGCAACAACACAAGCAGAACGCTGCCGGACATGAAAGAGATTTTCGAATTCATTTTTGTTACTCCCATGCAAATCACCTTGCTGCAAACATCCGCAGGAAACCTTCCACAATATTCTCCACCCGCACCGCCTCGTCGCACGGCGGATTGACCGCACCCATCAGCAGGCGGCTGCGTTCCAGCCCCGCCAGCATCGACATCAGCATTTCCGCCGCGAACATCGGATCGTCCTGGCGCAGTTCGCCGCGCGCCATTGCCTTGCGTAGCAATTCGGCAAGTATGCCGACCATATAGCCGATGCCGGATTCGAACGCTTCCCGCGTCAGTTCGGGAAAGCGCTGCGCCTGTCCCACCATGGTGCGGTATCCCGCTACCCCCGCCGGACACAAGGCACGTTCCCGGTAAGTGGTCGCAAATTTCTTCAGGGTCGTGCGCAAATCTCCGGAGTTCCCGGTCAACGGCACCAGGATGTCGCCCACACAGTTGCGCATCACCTCGGCAAACAGGCTTTCCTTGTTCTGGAAGTGATTGTAGAAAGTCTGCCGCGCCACGCCGGCACGGCTGATGATCATGTCTACGCTCGCATCGTAGCCATGCTCCAGAAACACTTCGACCGCCGCAGAAAACAGGCGGTCGCGATTGTTCGCATTCATATTCATGGAAAGGATTATGCCCGGATTAGACTGAGCAGTCTATATACTGCAGCATTTTTCTTGGAAATCATGCGTCAAGCCGGGTGGCTCCCGGGTATCAGCAAATCCTTGGCAACTGTTCGCCGGCCAGCCAGTCCACCACGCGGCGCCCGCCGAGCCGGGTGGTCATCTGCACGAAGCCGTGCGCATCTTCCACCACCTCGCCGATGATGGACGCATCGCGCGCCAGCGGATGCGCGCGCATTGTCTCCAGCAGGCGCTGCGCATCCTGCGCTGCGCAGACTGCGACCAGCTTGCCCTCGTTGGCCACATACAGCGGATCCAGACCGAGGAATTCGCAGGCCGCTTCGACCGGCTGGTTCACTGCAATCGCGGATTCCCGCAGCATCATGCCCACGCCGGACTGCTGCGCAATCTCGTTGAGCGTGGTCGCCAGGCCCCCGCGCGTCGGGTCGCGCAGCACGCGCAACTGCGCACCGCTGTCCAGCATCGCGGCGATCAGGCCATGCAGCGCAGCGGTATCCGATACGATGGGCGCGGAAAATTCCAGCCCCTCGCGCTGCGACATGATCGCCATGCCGTGGTCGCCGATGCTGCCGGAAAGCAGGATGCTGTCGCCCGGCTGCGCCAGGTTGCCGGAAAGATGGATGCCCTCGCGCAACTCGCCGACGCCGGTGGTGGTGATGAACACGCCGTCGCCCTTGCCCTGCTCCACCACCTTGGTATCGCCGGTGACGATGGGCACGCCCGCCTCGCG
>CAZMSI010000036.1:0-10005 GCA_964568895.1 uncultured Sideroxydans sp.
CAGGTCAAAGACAAACTCGCACTCAACTACAATAAGATACTTGTAATCAATATCAGCGACAACTTTGAGTTTGAGGTGCGGTTAATTGATCGCAAACAGATATCAAAAGGGGAAGGGACGCACGCACGGGTGTCTTGGTCTACCCTCGATGCAACAAAACATGAGTCCTAACCATGAATCAGCACCTAACATATCGCTCAAGCGGGACGTTAGGCATTTACTCACCAAAGGGAAGTAATTAAAAATGAGTTCAATTATTCTGATGCTGTTTTTTGCTGTCGTTGTGGTAGTTGTTTTTGCTCTTCTTAAAGCTAAAGCGCAAGGTGGAGCTAGTGACGAGGTATGGCCTTTTTACGCCAAGTAACCCCTCTCGCAACCCGAGCAAATCCTCTATTTTCGGCTGAAACAAAAATGGGGACAGATTTATTTTCTCGCCCGTCATGCCTGAAGTAAATAAATCCACCCCCTTTTT
Organism: uncultured Sideroxydans sp.; assembly: GCA_964568895.1. Lineage (GTDB taxonomy): Bacteria > Pseudomonadota > Gammaproteobacteria > Burkholderiales > Gallionellaceae > RI-121. The sequence goes on from CAZMSI010000036.1 coordinate 473, forward strand.
GTTCAAAGCGCGCAGTCCCTCTTTACACTAGGCAACAAACGGAGCGCCGGATGTCGTCACTATCAAAGCAGAAGCAGATACTTGGACTTGTTGGCTGGCTGGTGGCGAGCTTTGCTGCTTCTGCCGTTGGAGCAGTGGCTTCGATACAGGCCAAGTCTTTTTACGGTCAACTTGCGCAGCCGGATTGGGCGCCGCCAGCAGCTGTTTTTGGTCCGGTGTGGACAGTCTTGTACGCCTTGATGGGCGTGGCGGCCTGGTTGGTATGGCGTTCCGGTGGCTTTCGATCCAATCGAGAAGCATTAATGTTGTTTCTGCTCCAACTCGCGTTCAACGCACTATGGAGCTGGCTTTTCTTCGCCTGGCACCTCGGTGCTGCGGCGTTCGCAGATGTCCTGGTGCTATGGGTCCTTATTGTGGCTACCCTTGTATTTTTCTGGCGCGTGCGCCCGCTTGCGGGTTCGCTACTCATCCCCTATCTGCTGTGGGTTACTTTTGCGTCCGCATTAAATTATTCTCTATGGCAACTTAACCCGCAGATTCTCGGTTAGCAAAACATCGTTGCCTGAATAAATGGGGTTGGCGTTAATCTTCGGTAGTTGCGTTATCACTCATCACAACAGGAGGGGCTGTGACTGAAAAACTGATACCTGTGGCAATCGTGGCTGCGGAAGCCGCACAACTGGAAAATGGGGACAGATTTATTTTCTTGCCCGTCATGCCTGAACTAAATAAACCCGTCCTCTTTTTGTTCGTGCGTCCCTCATCTTGAACGTTAGGTGTGAAAGAGTATGTGGCCGTTTAACAAAAAAAGTGAAAAATCCAGCATTAAAGCCAACTCAGTAACAATAGTTGATGGGATTGCTGAAATAGATGTTCGTGGTCAAACTTGCCCCGGCTATCTTCTTGCAATAAATAAAGCAGTTGAAGGATTAGAGATTGGAACAAGTGCAAAACTGCTGATTACATACCCGCCATGCGGAGATGATGTGAAGGCATGGTGTAAAGAAAAAGGAATAGAGTATCGAGGTATAACGCAAGTTGAAGGAATGTGGATTATAAATATAAAAAAGTAAATAAAATGGGGGCTGCGTCCCCTTTTTGTTTGCGTACATTGTTCGTTTTTTGCCAGGGAGAGTGAAGTGAAAAATCAAATTGTCCGTTTATCACCGCACCAGAACGGCAAGGTGTTTGCAGTTCTTATGGCGCTTAGTTCATTGCTTTTCGTTGTGCCAATGGCTATCTCAATGTCATTCATGCCGGCGGGCGTTGATGTACATGGGAATCCAATTGCCCAGCCACCCGTTGTCATGTTTCTTCTTTTCCCTGTTATGTATCTCGTCATGGGTTACATCATGGTTGCTGTAGGGTGTGTTTTTTACAATTTCATGTTCAAGTACATCGGTGGTATTGAATATGAGTCCCAGACGCCATAGGCTCAACCCATCCATCGAGAGGCCGCCTCTGCCCCTCATGTCAGATGTTAGCCTTCTTTGCGGGGACATTAGCTGATGCGTGGACGAATTGCGGATTGGAAAGATGACCGAGGTTTTGGTTTTATCGAGCCGGACTCCGGTGGTGAGAAGGTGTTCCTTCATATAAGCGGTATGGTCCGTGGTGCACATCGACCGTCCGTCGGTGACGTAGTCGCCTATGAGATAACTAGAACGTCGGATGGGAAGACGCGTGCTGTTGATGTGAGGCCCACTGGTCTCGCCGCCGTCTCCCGCATGTTGATATCAAAGCGGGTCTTCCTTTCGGTTGTCGCGCTTCTCGTTTTTCCAGTGTTGTGGTGGTTCGTGAAGCTGGGCAAGTTCCCGGCGTTACTGTTTTGGACGTTCGCTGGAATGAGCACTCTTACGTTCATCTTGTATGGCCTTGATAAGTGGGCCGCAAAGCGCGAGGCACGGCGAACGCCTGAAAGCACGCTGCAGTTCTATGCATTGCTAGGTGGCTGGCCTGGTGGATTGCTGGCACAACAGGTGTTCCGACACAAGTCAAGCAAGCGCTCGTTCCAAATCACCTTTTGGTTTTCTGTGACGCTGAATTGCGGTGCGCTTGGGTTCGTAGGTTCACCCGCAGGTGCCGCGTTCATCCGCCAAATTCTTGAAACGTGGTGAAGAAGGCTAATACTAACTAAAGGGGGTCAGCATCGGATTATTTTTGAAATAAATGGGGTCGGAGTCGATTTTTCACTACCTATAGTGCAGCATCACATATAACTCATCGGGAGATATCAAAATGAAGGGTAGCTGTCTGTGCGGTGCCGTCGAGTACGAGGTCGATCAATTCGCGATGCCGATAACCCATTGCCACTGCCGCACTTGCCGCAAATCCCACGCGGCGGCGTTTTCTTCGAATGCCGGCGTCAAGCGCGAGCACTTCCGCTGGCTGAAAGGCGAGGACAAGCTGTCGACCTTCGAATCGTCGCCGGGGAAGTTTCGCCATTTCTGTTCAACTTGCGGCGCTCACCTGATGGGGGAGCGGCCGGCGCATCCGCACGTGATCGTGCGCGTGGCAACGCTGGATGAAGACCCGGGTTCCAGGCCGGCCATGCATATCTGGTGTTCGCATGATGTGCCGTGGTTACAGGACGATGAGAACGTTTTGTTCTATCAGGAGTGGCAGCCCGGCCGGTAATGGCTATCCAGGTTATGAACATCGGGAAAATAGCGGGAATAATGGGGGCAGACTTATTTTCTCGCCCGTCATGCCTTAAGTAAATAAATCTGTTCCCTTTTTGTTCACCTATCGATAGTCGGTGAGTTCGGATGGCAAAACTCAAGACCTGCCCCTGACCCTTGCTTCGGTAAATAACCGTGATCGAGGATGCGAGGCAAAATGACAAAGAAGAGTTTGGCAATGCTAATGGAGTGGCTTCGGCCTGTCGGCATAGGGCTGGCCATTTTTTGCGCCTATTATTCTGGCCGTGATGCGATATCGCAATTTCATATTCTAGGGCCATTTATCGTTATGCTCATGTCCGGTACGGTTGCCTTTGAATCTTTGGTGTTGGGAGATGTGGCCTCAGAGAAAATTGGCTATGCACCCAATCGTGCTTATCAAATTCAATCGGGTCTGGCCAATGCGGCCACCGCCATGACAGCCTTGCTGGTTTATGTCATGGATTGGGGGCGATATGCGGATGCCACCATCGTTACTGCGATGTTGATGTTCTTTACTTTCTCAGCGGCAAATCACGCCGCCACCGCTATCATGGAAAGAAACCTGAAGCCGGTAAACTTGCTGCGTCCGGCCATGGCGTTGCTATTGATTGGCCTCCTGCTTCCTGCCATGATCAAGGCGTTGACCCAGTAACATCACGCACCGGTTGTAAAAAAAGAAATCGAACCAGGCTGAAATTTCAAAAGTGAACTGATTTATTTGTTTGAGCGTTGTACTTCCGAAATCTGATTGAAAAGAGGAAAGTAAAAATGCGCAAAACAGAGCATGGTCCCATCTATGTGGCAACCATAAAAAGAATTATGTACGTGGCGATTGTGCTGCTGGCGAGCCATGCCGCGCCATTAAAAGCAGAAGAAGTGGTTTCCTGCCTGTCCATGGGCCTTGACCCCCATGTTCTTGATCCCGACGGGCCTGGAAGCGTGTGGCTTCTTGGTCGATATTATATTGAGGAAAATGGTGTGGGCGGACGGGGATGCTGGGTACACAAGCACCCTAACGGCAAAGACTTCGTCCTGACACCCCATAATTGGCATCGACATCCTACTGCAGTGCACCGATATCTCGTTGGTGAGGCATTGCAAGCAATAACCGACAGCAGAAGAGTTTTCTCAAGTTTGGGGACCCTTCATAAGAGCCTCTATTTTCTTCTTGATGATGTACATGTAGATGCCGAAATATATTGGCCTCTCGGTCTTAGCGACGAGTGCTGGATGGAGGCTGGTCCTTATAAAAATATTCGCTCATGGCAAGATCCGGATACAAAACATTTCTTTAAAGGAATGGTGGCTCATGAAATTGGGCACTGCTTTATACAAGAGCAGATAGAAAACTTCGGGTTGGGATTCAATTCATCAAGTTATGCATTCTCGAATGCACATTGGTGGGATGAAAGTGCTGCTGATTTCCTATCGAGCATTGTCTATCCATCTCTGGATTTTGAACATATGTGGGCGAAAGAATTTGATCTGGGTAGCGCTCCATTTACCCAGGAGTATTCTGCCAGTGTCCTGCTGACAAGCTACGCAAACAGCAAGGGAAATCAGGCCGTGATAACCCTTCTGAAAAATATATATGCGGCAACGAGAAATAACCCGGATCATCTCTACTCCTACTTAAAAAGCATTGGATTTGATACCGACTTTCACGACTTTGTTGTGGATCATTATCTTCGTCAGGTTCCCGATCTTGGAGGAGGGTTTGTCCCCCGCGAGACAGATGTTCAATCTATTACCTCAACGACACTGAAGGAAGGTGAGTTTACGATCGATATTCCACCCCTGCTGCCGGGACGATTGAGCGTGGTATCACTGACTGTTCCCGAAGGAATGCAGGCAACGATAACCGCGCCTGATGAGGCAGGTCTTTCCCAATCGGTTGTGGAGAATTTTGAACTAACCCATAAAAACTGGACCGGTACGCTAAGCACCGAAATTTTATGCGGACCGAACCCTGTTGAAATTCTTTTTAGTCACTTGAACGATGCGCCTGTCAACACTCGCCTGACCTATACGTTGACCAATCATCCGGAAGCCTGCCAGGAACGCATAAGCAATCATGACAGATGCCTGGTTGGCTCCTGGTACAGCAACGAGGACGACTACAAGAAGATGATTGAAGACACCATGCATCAATTTGAGGCAAAAGGCATGGCCAATGATATCAGAGCCCACGAGTTGAATATAAGCAAGGCCGATATCAATCTTGTCGTAGCAGAAGACGGTCGTTTCACGCAGCACGGCCGGATCAATGGAGAGGGCTCCTTTCTTGCTATTGTAGGTCGCAAACCGGTAGTGTTGACCGTCGGCTTGAATTATGAAGATGATGCGAAAGGAGCCTTGGGAGGCAATCCTGAAACAGGCAATATAGATATTGGGGTGAATGAATCCCGGCACCACGACTATGGAAGCCACATCCATATTATCTCCCCCGAAATTGAGGCGCAGCTCGCGATAGTTCCCCCTGAAATGCGGGACGTGATCAAAAATACACTAGACAGGCCGTATGACGGCGGACCAATGTTTGTTGAAGGCGTGCAAACAAGAAAATATCAATGCAATGAGGATACGCTTTCCTTTCCTGTTGAAGGGAAAGACGGTATTACGCTCAATTTCAAGTTTCATCGCCAACGGATTTAATGGAATCAGAGTTGTTTTTGGATAGCTACGTTATCACTCATCACAACAGGAGGGGCTGTGACTGAAAAACTGATACCTGTAGCAATCATGGCTGCGGAAGCCGCGCCACGGACAAAGCCGTCACTCTATCCCGAGCCGTTTGCTTCGCGCATGGTCGGCAAGGAGAAACGACAACTTGGTGATGTGTTTGGCTTGGCAAACTTCGGCGTCAATCTGACGCGGCTGGCGCCCGATGCCATTTCGGCACTGCGCCATGCGCATTCAAAGCAGGACGAGTTCATCTACATCCTGGAAGGCAGCCCTATATTGATTACCGATGCTGGGGAAACGCAGCTATCTCCGGGTATGTGTGCCGGATTCAGGGCGGGCACGGGCAATGGGCATCAACTTCTGAATCGTACGGCCGAGGATGTAGTTTATCTGGAGGTGGGCGACAGGACTGCAGGTGATTCCGCTACTTATCCCGACGATGATCTTCGGGCTGAAATGGTTGGCGGAGCATGGCAGTTTTCTCACAAGGATGGCACGCCCTACTGACGGGGCTTGATGAAATGAGCATCGAATACAAAATCAACGTGCCGGTATCGGCGGATCAGTTCATCGAGCTTTTGCGCGATTCGACGCTTGCCGGGCGCAGGCCGGTCGATGACCGCGAGTGCATGGCCGGCATGGTGAGCAACAGCAACCTGATGGTGACCGCCTGGGATGGCGGGAAGTTGGTCGGAATTGCGCGTTCGATGACCGACTTTCACTACGCCTGCTATCTGTCCGACCTGGCGGTACACGAAAAATACCAGAAGCGCGGCATCGGCAAGAAGCTGCAATCTCTCACCCAGGAAAAACTGGGGCCGAAATGCAAATTGATATTGGTGGCGGCACCCGACGCCAATTCATACTACGAACACATCGGTTTCACCAACAACCCGCGCTGCTGGGTGCTGGATCGCGAGCAGAGTATCGATAGCTGATGCTATTGAACGAAAATTACGCTGCAGTTTCTGCCAGCGCCTCTTCCGCTGCTTTCAACGGATAACCGAGGTCATCCGCCAGGTCGGGATGGGTGAGGTATCTCGCGCACACGTTGAGGCCATTCTTCAAACCTTCGTTTTCCAGCAGTGCGCGCTGCACGCCCTTGTCGACGAGTTCCAGTACATAGGGCAGGGTGGCGTGGGTGAGGGCCAGCGTGGAGGTGCGCGCGGTGGCGGCGGGCAGGTTGGCGACGCAATAGTGCACCACGCCTTCCTCGATGTAGATCGGGTCGCTGTGCGTAGTGGGGTGCGAAGTTTCGGCGCAGCCGCCCTGGTCGATGGCGATGTCGACCAGCACCGAGCCGGGACGCATGCCGCGCACCATGTCGCGGGTGATCAGCTTGGGCGCATGCTTGCCGGGAATCAGTACCGCACCGACCACCATGTCGGCTTCCTGCACGCAGCTTTTCAGCGTGGACGGTTCAGAGTGCACGGTCTTCAGGCGCGCGCCGAACATTTCTTCCAGCCGTTGCATGGCGGCAGGATCGCGCTCCAGCAAGGTGACGTCGGCGCCCATGCCCAGCGCGATCTGCGCGGCATTGGTGCCGACCACGCCGCCGCCGATGATGGTGACTTTCGCGGGTGCCACGCCGGGCATGCCGGAGAGCAAAACGCCGCTGCCACCGTTGGCCATGGTCAGTGCCCAGGCGCCCATCTGCACCGACAGCCGCCCCGCCACTTGCGACATGGGGGTGAGCAGCGGCAGGTGGACTTTGGTATCGGTCACGGTTTCGTAGGCGATGCAGGTGGCGCGGCTTTTCATCAACTGCATGGCGAGCTCGGGTGCGGCAGCAAGGTGCAGGAAGCAGAACAGGGTGAGTTTGTCGTGGATCAGCGGAATTTCGGACGGCTGAGGTTCCTTGACCTTGACCACCAGATCGCAGGTATACACTTCGGCCGGACCGGCAACGATCTGCGCGCCGGCCTGCCTGTACATTTCATCACTGAAACCGACAGCGGTGCCGGCGTTCGTTTCCACCAGCACTTGATGCTCCGCATTGTGCAGCGCCTGCACGCCGTCCGGCGTGATGCCGACGCGGAATTCGTGATCCTTGATTTCTTTCGGTACGCCGATGCGCATGTCGTTTCCTCAGTTGCGTAACGCGTTGCAGCATTCGGCAACCAGCGCCGGGCCGCGGTAGATCAGGCCGCTGTAGATCTGCACCAGCGATGCGCCGGCCGTGATTTTTTCCGCCGCATCCGCGCCGCTCAGGATGCCACCGACGCCGATGATGGGCAGGGCGCTGCTTCGGCTTTGCTCGGCACAGGCTTTGAGCTCTGCGGCAAGCAGGCGGATCACCGCAGTGGATTTTTCGCGCACCGGCGCGCCGGAGAGGCCGCCGGTTTCGCCGCCGTGCGGCAGGTTTTCCACGCCCTCGCGCGCCAGCGTGGTATTGGTGGCGATCACGCCATCGATGCGGTGTTTGGTCAGCAGCGCGGCGATCTGTTTGACCTGTTCGTCGTCCAGATCGGGCGCGATCTTTACCGCCAGCGGCACGTATTTTCCGTGCAGGTTGGCGAGGCTTTGTTGTTCTGCCTTCAATTGTGCAAGCAGTGCATCGAGCTCGTCACCGCCCTGCAACTGGCGCAGGTTTCTGGTGTTGGGTGAGGAGATGTTGACTGCGACATAGCTGGCGTGGGTGTATACCTTGCGCAGGCAGGTCAGGTAATCGTTGGCGGCGTTCTCGATCGGGGTGTCGGCATTCTTGCCGATGTTGATGCCGAGGATGCCTTTGTATTTTGCGCGCTTCACGTTTTCGACCAGTGCGTCCACGCCGTGGTTGTTGAAGCCCATGCGGTTGATGATGCCCTGTGCCTCGGGCAGGCGGAACAGGCGCGGTTTCGGGTTGCCCGGTTGCGGGCGCGGGGTGACGGTGCCGATTTCGATGAAACCGAAACCGAGTGCGCCCAGCGCATTGATGTATTTGCCGTTCTTGTCGAGTCCGGCGGCCAGGCCTACCGGATTGGGGAACTCCAGCCCCATCACCGTGTGCGGGTCGGGCGCGGGGCGCCGCGCCACCAGCGGCAGCAGGCCGAGGTCGTGGGCGGTCTGCAGGCCGTCGAGGGTGAGATGGTGGGCAGTTTCCGGATCGAGGGCGAATAACAGCGGGCGCAGCAGCGAATACATCAGGTTGTTTCCTCCGGCAGGTATTGCCATACGCCCTGCACCAGTCCCTGCAACGGGGTGAAATTGGATTTGTACGCCATTTTGCGGCTCTCCCTGATCCAGTAACCGAGATAGAGATAAGGATGTTCCATCTTGCGGCACAACTCGATCTGCCACAGCACGCCATAGGTGCCGTAGCTGGCGTGCGGGTCGGGTTCGTAAAAGGTATATACCGAGGAAATGCCGTCGCTCAGGATGTCGATGATGCTGACCATGCGCAGTACGTCATCCTCGCGGAATTCGACCAGCCTGGATTCGACATGGGTCTGCAGCAGAAAGCTGCGGTACTGATCACGGCTGTCGCTTTCCATCTCGCCGTCGTTGTGCCGCGCTGCCTGGTAGCGCTGGTACAGATGGAAATATTCCTCGCGGTCATTCAACGTGTGCAGCGAGGCAACCAGGTTGCGGTGGCGCTTCAGCGCGCGGCGCTGCGAGCGGCTGGGCACGAAGCCGGAAACGTCGACACGTACCGGCACGCAGGCATGGCAGGCGTCGCAGCGCGGGCGGTAGGTAAAGGTGCCGCTGCGGCGGAAGCCGCGCTGCACCAGGTCGGAATAGACGCGCGGGGTGATCAGGAAGCTGGGGGTGGCGACCTGCGAGCGCGCCATGCGGTCGGGCAGGTAACTGCACTGATAGGGGCCGGTCAGGTAGAGCTGCAGTGCCGACAGCGGAATTTCATTCAACAAGGTCATGATCCAGCATCCATGGCGAGGCGATATCCGGGTAGTTTATCAATTCCTGCAGGCGAGAGATGAATTCCGCGCGCGGAATCTCGCGCGCACCGAGCGAAGCAAGGTGGCGCGTATTCATCTGACAATCAATCATGCCGAAGTTCCAGCGTTCAAGTTGCATCGCGAGATGGGCGAGCGCGATCTTGGATGCATCGGTGCGCAGGCTGAACATTGATTCGCCGTAAAACATGCGGCCGATGGCGATTCCGTAAAGGCCGCCGGCGAGTTCGCCATCCATCCATGTTTCCATGGAGTGCGCGTAACCCATGCGGTGCAACGCGGTGTAGGC
>CAZMSI010000036.1:10105-12494 GCA_964568895.1 uncultured Sideroxydans sp.
TCTGGTCGTCTCGCGGTGCGGCGCAGGCGCGCATCACCTGTTCGAAGGCGCTGTCGGCGCGCACTTCGTACAGCTTGTTGCGCAGCGTCTTGCGCAGTGAGCGGGATACCTTGAATTCCTGCGGGAACAGCACCATGCGCGGGTCCGGGCTCCACCACAGGATGGGTTCGTCGACATTGAACCACGGGAAAATGCCATGGCGGTAGGCATCCAGCAGGCGCCCCGGTGCCAGGTCGCCGCCCGCGGCGAGCAAGCCATTCGGCTCGCGCAGCGCTTGGTCGACCGGCGGGAACGGTGTGTTGTTTACCAGTAATGCAATCATTGTAAAATTATCGTTGTCAGGCAGCTGCCATGATCCATGGTATGGCAAAGACTACATATTTGTGCTTATATTTGGGTGGTGCAGGCGGGGCGTCAAGTTAAAACGGAGGGGGTAACCATGTTGGGGCTGTTCGGCAAGAAATCGGATCATCCAATGGCCGATCCCAAATCGGCGCAGCAGTTGCTGGACGATCTGCCAAAAAACGACAGCCTGAAATCGCTGCAGGAAATCGCCGGCTGGGTCGAGACGGTGCGCCGGGACGAAAATTTCCGTCTGGACAACAAGTTCGAAGCCTTGCGCCTGCTTGATGAAACCGCACGACCGTTCGAGCGCAAGCTGCTCCGCGAGCTTTATTCCTCCACCACGCTAAGCAAATTCCAGGAAAACCGGCTGTGGGCCGCGCTGAACGATTTTTCCTCGCAGATTTCACAAGGCTACGGTGAAGTGCTGATCGGTTGTCGCGACGGCGACAAGGGGAGTTCGTCTCTCAAGCAGTTGCGCGCGTTGATTGCCGCGCGCGCCATCGACTCTGCGACGGCCTGGCTGAAATGCGCCGCATTGCGCTATGGTCCGGTCGATCCGGCGGTATGGGCACTGCTGGCGCTGTGTTATACCCATGCCGAAATCGAGGGTTACCTGGATGAGGCAGTTGCGCTGTACCCGGGGCTGACCGGAAAAAGTTCGGTGCGAATGGAGTTGTCCGCTGCGTTGCTGTGGTGGATTTCCTGTGCCGGCACGTTCAAGCCGCGGCAGATCCATCTGGCGGAACGCCTGATGGCGCACTTGAGCCGCAACTATACCCTGGAAGCGCAGCCGGTTCCCGGCACGCGACTGTCTTTCGACGTGGCACAAGCGGTGCCGCCGGTACGCTATACCGGCGAGGTCGCGACGCGTCCCAGTCTGCGCTTCGTTGGTCTGGGGGAGGCGCCGGCGCAACTCGATGCATTGGTCAGGACGCTGGAAAAGGGCACGGTGCCGGACGACCTCAACCTCGGCGGAACCTATGAGGCGGAAGTCGTGCTGCAGGTGGCCAAACGCCTGGTCACACTGTGGTCGGAGCCTCCGCCGATGAGGCGTACCACGCGACGCCGCCTCAACGTGAACCTGCACGTGGCGGGCGGCTTCTCCGACGTGGTCGAGCAGACCAACGTGGGCCTGAATTTTGACAATAATGCCGCAGAAAGCTGGGAGGTCGACGAGATCAGCGTCAATGGCTTCCGTTGCGTATTGCCGCCGACGCAAGCCGACAAAGTGAAAATCGGCATGCTGGTCGGCCTCAAGCCTGAAAACGTCAATTCCTGGGGTGTCGGCATCGTGCGCCGCCTGGGGCGCGACGAAAAAAGCAATTTGCATGTCGGGGTGGAAATGCTGGCCACACGCCTGGAAGGGGTGTTGCTGAGCGAAAGCGGCCAGGCCGGCAGCGCAGAAGAACAGCCCGCATTATGGTTGACCAAAAATGATGGCGCCGAGGGCGAGGCCTGGTTGATGATGAAGCCCGATACCTTTTCCGCGACCCGCAGCCTGAACATGCTGGTGCAGGGCAGGAAATACCTGTTGATGCCGCTGGCGCTGGTGGAGAAGGGCGATGATTACGATTTTGCGCGCTACCGCAGGATCGAGCAGGAAGAAGCAAGCGAAGAAGAAGCTTATTGAGCGAACCTCCTGGCCAGCCAGTCTGCGAGGTCGTTGATTTCTTCCATGCACACCGAATGCGGCATGCCGTATTCGTGCCAGTTTAGCCGGTAACCCAATTCCGTCAGTTTCTGCGCCGATGATTTTCCCAATGCATGGGGCACGATCGGATCGTCGTCGCCGTGCGCCATGAAGATCGGCAAATCGCGGTTGGCAGCACTGGCTTCCGCCGCCAATGTTTGCGCCAGCGGCAGGTAGGTAGAAAGTGCGACGATGCCGCCCAGCCGTTCCGCGTGGCGCAATCCCGTATGCAGGGCAATCGCGCCGCCCTGCGAGAATCCCGCGAGGTAGATGTTGTGCGAGGCGATGCCGCGTTGCCGTTCCTGCGCGATCAGCTTCTCGATTTTCGCCTGCGCGTCGCGGATGCCGGTCTCG
>CAZMSI010000037.1:0-12462 GCA_964568895.1 uncultured Sideroxydans sp.
AGATCATCACTCATAGCGCAATGCCTCCGCCGGCTGGGTCTGTGCTGCGCGCCAGCTAGGGTAGAGCGTGGCAAGCAAGCTGACCAGGAAGGAAAATCCGGCCACGGTGACGACGTCGGTGTGGTGCAGGTCGGACGGCAGTTCGCTGATGTAGTACACGTCCTTGGACAGGAAATGGATGCCGAACAGGTGTTCGATGATTGGCTCGATGGTGCTGATGTTGAGTGAGACGACCACGCCGAAAAGCACACCGAGCAGCATGCCAATCAGGCCGATCACCACACCCTGCACCATGAAGATTTTCATGATGCTGTGCGGCGAGGCACCCAGTGTGCGCAGGATGGCGATATCGGCCTGTTTGTCGGTGACGGCCATGACCAGCGTGGAGACGATGTTGAACGCGGCAACCGCGACGATCAGCGACAGGATGATGAACATCATGTGCTTTTCCATCTCCACTGCCCGGAAGTAGTTGGCGTTCTGGCGGGTCCAGTCGGTGGCATAAAGGTTGTCCGGCAGTTTGCGTTGCAGGTCGGCGGCGACCTGCGGTGCATGATCGAGATTGTGCAGTGTTGCGCTGATACCGGTCACTGCTTCGCCCATGCGGTACAGTTTCTGTGCGTCCTGCATGTCGATCAGCGCCAGTGTGTTGTCATAGGGCGCCATGCCGACTTCGAAAATGCCGACCACGCGGAATTGCTTCAGGCGCGGCAGCATGCCCGCAGGAGTGATCTGCCCCTGCGGCGTGATCAGCAATACTTTTTCGCCGAGATGCGCGCCCAGTGCACGTGCCAGGTCGGTGCCGAGCACGATGCCGAAGCCGCCAGGATGGAGGTCGCCCAGGCGGCCGGCCTTCATTTTGCTGTCCAGGCCGATGAGGCGGTCTTCTGCTGCGGGTTCGATGCCGCGCACCATTACGCCCTGCACGCTGCCGTTCAGCGACAACATGCCCTGGCCGTCGACGTAGGGCGCGGCGGATTTGACTTCGGGGTCGCCCGCTACCATGTCCAGCGTGGAACGCCAGTCATACATGCGACCGCTGTCACTGCCGACCTGCAGGTGCGGGGTGACGCCGAGGATGCGTGCGCGAACTTCCTTCTGGAAGCCGTTCATCACCGACAGTACGATGATCAGCGCCGCCACGCCCAGCGCGATGCCCAGCATCGAAATCAGCGAGATAAACGAGATAAAGTGGTTGCGCCGTTTCGCACGGGTATAGCGCAGACCGATCAGGAGTTCAAAAGGACGCAAGGTGTAAGCGGTATCTGGTTTGGTTGGGCCGTTAGTTTGCCACAAGCGCGCCGATGATGGCAGATGCTAGACTCACATATATGAATAGTCATGTGCATCTGGTCGTTCCGGATTTATTTCTGCCCGGGGAAATTGCCTCGAAAGTGTGTGCCGGTTTGCACCTGCCCGCGCTCGAAAAAATCCTGTCGCGCGCACGCGCAGCTCCGCTGCGGGGAACCTCGCTTGAAGACTGGCTGTGTCAGACGTTCGGCGTGGCGGAACAGGCAATCGCGCCGGTGACGCTGCAGGCGGACGAAGTGGAGCCGGGAACGCACTACTGGTTGCGCGCCGACCCGGTGCATCTGCGCATCCTGCACGACCAGTTGATTCTGCAGTCGGCCATGGCGGAGCGGGAGGAGGCGGCACAATTGTGTGCGGCTTTGAACGAACACTTTGCCGGAGATGATCTGCATTTTGTGGCACCGCATTCGCAACGCTGGTACCTGCGGCTGGGAAACGATCCGCGCATCGACACAGCCTCCCTGGCGCAAGTAGTGGGAAAAAACGTCCATCAGTTCCTGCCGCAGGGGCAGGAGGGGCTGCGTTGGCACAGCATCCTTAACGAAATCCAGATGCTGCTGTTCGCCCATCCGCTAAACGAAGCGCGCGAGTTGCGAGGCGAGTGGCAGATCAACGGCCTGTGGCTGTGGGGAGGGGGCTATGCCGGTGCAGCGTTGCGGCGTCCGTTCGGCCGTGTATATACGGACAGTGAACTGGCGGCTGCATTTGCCACAGTTGCTGATGTCGGGTGTGCGCCGTTACCGGGCGGCGATGGAATGGAAGACGTCGAACGCTGCATTAAGGATGGATCGCAAGAAGTGCTCATTGTATGGGACGGCTTGCGTGCTGCCCTGCAGGATGGCGACCTCGGCGGCTGGCGCGAGTCGTTGCAGCATCTTGAGCAGCGCTGCGTCTATCCCTTGCTGCAGGCACTGCGCAGCGGCTTGATAGAGAAGATCACGCTGGACGCGGTGCAGGAAACATCTTCCCGGCGCTTCGTATTGACCCGCCACGACAACTGGAAATTCTGGCGCCGGGCACGACGGCTGGATTGCTATTCCCGGACGTAGAGGAAGCCGTCGTTGCGGGCGGCGCGGAATCCGATGCATGGCTTGCCCGGTTCAGGCAGTTGCCCCTGCAGCATTGCCACCTAATCCTGTATCATTCTCCCTGTTCAAGTAAACGCATCATGAAAATTTATGAAAGTCACTTTCCTGGATTTTGAACAGCCGGTTGCCGAGCTGGAAAACAAGATCGAGCAACTGCGCTATGTGCAGGATGATTCCGCGGTGGACATTTCCGAAGAGATCAACCGCCTGCAGAAGAAGAGCCAGACGCTGACCAAGGATATATACGCCAAGCTGACCCCGTGGCAGATTTCGCAGGTGTCTCGCCATCCGCAGCGTCCCTATACGCTGGATTACCTTGAGCACCTGTTCACTGATTTCGAGGAACTGCATGGAGATCGCGCGTTTGCCGATGATGCTGCCATCGTCGGTGGGCTGGCGCGCTTCAACGGCCAGAGCGTGATGGTGATCGGCCACCAGAAGGGGCGCGACACCAAGGAACGCCAGTACCGAAATTTCGGCATGCCGCGTCCCGAGGGCTACCGCAAGGCGCTGCGCCTGATGAAGCTGGCCGAAAAGTTCGGCATCCCGATCATGACCTTCATCGATACGCCCGGTGCCTATCCCGGTATCGGCGCCGAAGAGCGCGGCCAGTCCGAGGCGATCGGCCACAACCTGTATGAAATGTCTGAACTGCGCGTGCCGATTATCTGCACCATCATCGGCGAGGGCGGTTCCGGTGGCGCGCTGGCGATCGCAGTGGGCGATGCGATGCTGATGCTGCAATACGCCACCTACTCGGTGATCTCGCCCGAAGGTTGCGCCTCCATCCTGTGGAAAAGTGCAGACAAGGCGGCCGACGCCGCCGAGACGCTGGGTATCACCGCTACCCGCCTGAAGGCGCTGGGGCTGGTCGACAAGATCGTCAATGAACCGCTGGGCGGTGCACACCGCGACTATCCGGCGATGATGCAGACCATGAAGAAGGCGCTGCAGGATGCACTCAGGCAACTGCAATCGCAATCCAGCGACGAACTGTTGCAGAACCGCTTCAACCGCCTGATGGGCTATGGCAAGTTCAAGGAAGTCGAAGTCTGACGATCTGCCGGCGCGCGTCGACAGCGTGCTGGTGCCTGCCGTCCCCGCGGGCCATTCCATCCTGCTGGGCCTGAGCGGCGGCGTCGATTCCGCGGTGCTGCTGCACCTGCTGGCACAGCTTGCCCCGCGCCATTCCTGGCAACTCTCCGCATTGCACGTGCATCACGGTATCAGCTCCAGGGCTGACGAGTGGGTCGCATTCTGCCGCGAATTGTGCGCACAACACAACGTTCCATTGCAGGTCGAACAGGTAGACATTGCGCCGTTGCGCGAGATGGGCGTCGAGGCCGCTGCGCGCGAACTGCGTCATGCCGCACTGGCATGCCAACCAGTGGATTTCATTGCACTGGCCCATCATCGCGACGATCAGGCCGAAACCCTGCTGCTGCAATTGCTGCGCGGCGCGGGGGTGCGCGGCGCCAGTGCCATGGCGACGGTGCAGCCACGCCGCGGCAAGCCCACCCTGCTGCGCCCGTTGCTGGACATGGCGCGTGCCGAATTGCTGGACTACGCGGCGCAGCACGGTCTGCAATGGGTGGACGACGAAAGCAATGCGGACGATCGCTACCCGCGCAACTTCCTGCGCCATCGCGTGCTGCCGGTACTGGAGCAGCGCTTTCCGGCATATCGCGATACGCTGGCGCGCAGTGCGCGCCATTTCGCCGAGGCCAGCGAATTGCTCGACCAGTTGGCGCTACAGGATGCCGCCGGTGCGATAGCTGGCGACGGGCTGGAGGTGGCGTGCCTGCAGGCGCTGGATGCGGCGCGCGCGCGAAATCTGCTGCGCTATTTCATTGTCCGGCAGGGCGCGCCGTTGCCGGAAAGCGTACGGCTGCAGGAAATGCTGCGCCAGTTGTGCGAGGCGCGCAGCGATGCGGCCGTGCATGTCGGTTTCGGCGGCTGGCGCATCGGCCGCTTCCAGGGATGGGCCTATGTGTTTCCGGCACTGCCCGAACCGCCTGCGGATTTTTGCATCGCCTGGCGGGGCGAGGCCGAGCAGGCCTTGCCTGAGCTTGGTGGAACGCTGCGTTTTGTACAGACTACAGGGCAGGGAGCGAGCCCGGAAAAACTGCAGCAGGGCGAGCTGACACTCCGGCTGCGACGCGGTGCCGAGCGCCTGCGGCCGGACGCGAAACGTCCCGCACGCAGCCTGAAGAACCTGTTGCAAGAGCATGGTGTGCCCCCCTGGCGCCGCGACAGCCTGCCGCTGCTGTACTGCGGGGAGACGCTGGTTGCGGTGCCGGGCATCGGCGTGGATTGTGCTTTTCGGGCGATTCCGGGCGAGAAGGGGGTGCTGCCGGAATGGATAGTTTGAGCACTCGCGTCGAACCGGCCACGCCGGATGACATTCCGCAACTGTGCGAACTGCTGGCCATCCTGTTTGAACAGGAAGCGGAGTTTCAGCCGGATGCTGCGAAACAGGCGGCCGGCTTGCACCGGATCATCGAAAACCCGCAAGCAGGGCAGATCCTGCTGCTGCGCGACAGCAGCGAGGTGGTGGGAATGATCAACTTGCTGTACACCGTCAGCACCGCGCGCGGCGGCCGTGTGGCACTATTCGAGGACATGGTGGTGCGTCCGGAACGGCGCGGCAACGGAGCCGGTTCCGCCCTGTTGCAAGCTGCCATTGCTCGTGCACGGGAGGCGGGCTGTTCGCGTATTACCCTGCTTGCCGACCATGCCAATGAGGCGGCGCTCCGCTTCTATCAACGCCATGGATTTACGGCCTCCGGCATGTTGCCGTTGCGCCTGGTTTTTCCCGGCTGATTTCGTCGTGCATCCATCGATGCCTGCTGCGACACGGGGCACAAACCCTGTTAAAATGACGCGCTTTGATTTTTGACCAATTTTAACCTCTGGAGAAAGTAAGCATGGCTGTCGAACGTACCCTGTCCATTATCAAACCCGACGCAGTTGCCAAGAACGTGATCGGCCAAATCTATAGCCGTTTCGAGAATGCGGGCCTGAAGGTTATCGCCGCGCGCATGATGCACCTGTCGCGTGCCGAGGCCGAGGGTTTTTATGCCGTGCACAAGGCGCGTCCTTTCTTCAACGACCTGGTGAGCTTCATGATTTCCGGCCCGGTGATGGTGCAGGTGCTGGAAGGCGAAAATGCGATCCTGAAAAACCGCGAACTGATGGGTGCCACCGATCCGCAAAAGGCCGACAAGGGTACCATTCGCGCCGATTTCGCCGACAGCATCGACGCCAATGCGGTGCACGGTTCCGACGCAGCGGAGACCGCCGCAGTGGAAATCGCTTATTTCTTTCCCAGCATGAACGTGTATTCACGCTAAACCAGTGATGCCGGAAAACCTCCTCAATTTCGATGCACAGCAGCTGACCGCCTGGTTTGCGGAGCAGGGCGAAAAGCCGTTCCGTGCGCGCCAGGTGCTGCGCTGGGTGCACAAGGCCGGGGAGGCCGATTTCGATGCGATGAGCGATCTCGCCCTGTCGCTGCGCAGCAAGCTGAAAGAAACGGCCTGTGTTGCTGCTCCGAGCGTGATGCGCGAAGAGCTTTCCGATGATGGTACCCGCAAGTGGCTGCTCGACGTGGGTACCGGCAATGCGGTGGAAACCGTGTTCATTCCGGAAGAATCGAGAGGCACGCTGTGCATTTCTACTCAGGCCGGCTGCGCACTGGACTGCGCGTTCTGTTCCACCGGCAAGCAGGGCTTCAACCGCAACCTGTCCACGGCCGAAATCATTGGACAGTTGTGGTGGGCCAATCATGAAGTCGGCAGGAATGCGGATGGTAACTGGCCGGTCACCAACGTGGTGATGATGGGTATGGGTGAGCCGCTGCTGAATTTCGACAATACAGTCAGCGCCTTGCGCCTGATGCTGGACGACAACGCCTATGGGTTGTCGCGCCGCCGCGTTACCGTGTCCACTTCCGGCATCGTGCCGGCGATGGATCGGCTGCGCGAGGAATGCCCGGTGGCGCTGGCAGTATCGCTGCACGCGCCCAACGATGAACTGCGCAACGTGCTGGTGCCGGTCAACCAGAAATATCCGCTACGCGAACTGATGGGGGCCTGCCAGCGCTATCTGGAAAAGGCTCCGCGCGATTTCATCACTTTCGAGTACGTGATGCTGGAAGGCGTGAACGACAGCGAGCAACATGCACGCGAGTTGATTGCGCTGGTGCGCGACGTGCCGTGCAAGTTCAACCTGATTCCGTTCAACCCGTTTCCGCAGGCCCCGTACAGGCGTTCATCATCCGATACGGTGCGCCGTTTTCGCGATATATTAATGCATGCCGACATCGTAACCACCACGCGCAAGGTGCGCGGCGATGATATTGCGGCGGCATGCGGCCAACTGGCCGGGCAGGTGCAGGACAAGACAAAAAGAACACAACGACTAATGGGGGTTCGTCCATGAGACTGTTTGCGATTGCATTGCTCTTCCTCGGATTGACGGGATGCGTTTCCCAGCCCATTAGCGATTCGGATAACGGCTCGCAGCAAATGACACGCGCACAGGCCATCGCCAAGGTGCACACGGAACTGGCTGCCTCCTATTATCAACGTCACCAGTATGCTGTTTCGCTGGAAGAACTGGCTACCGCATTGAAATATGAATCGGATTATGCACCAGCCTACAATGTGCGCGGCCTGGTACACATGCAGTTGATGGAGGACCAGAAGGCGGAACAGGACTTTCAGCAGAGCCTGCGTCTTGATCCGAATAATTCGGAGACTCAGAACAACTACGGCTGGTTCCTGTGTCAGCGCGGTCGCGCGCAGGATTCGATCCGGCATTTTCTGGAAGCAGTAAAAAATCCGCTGTATTCGACGCCGGAGCGGGCATATGTAAATGCCGGCGTATGTTCGAAAAAGGCCGGAGACCTGAAGCAGGCCGAGCTTTACCTGAAAAGGGCGCTGGTCCTGACACCCAACATGCCGGATGCGCTGGCAGGACTGGCCGGGGTGGCCTATGCCAAGGGCGATTACGCCGGGGCGAGGTCCTATTTCCTGCGTTTCGAACAATGGAACAATGCGCCGCTGACTGCGGCCGACTTGTGGCTGGCGGTGCGTATCGAGCGCAAACTGGGCGATACCAATGGCGAAGCCAGCTATGCTTTCCAGTTGCGCAAAAATTACCCGGATTCACGAGAAACCCAGTTGATGCTGCAAGCGCCGTAATGATGGAGCAACAACCGGATAAAACACAGGAACAGTTCGCCGAGGAACCCAGACTACTGAGTGTGGGTAACACGCTGCGTGAAGCGCGCGAGCAAATGGGGCTTACGGTGGAAGATGTGGTCAACCGGCTCAAGTTCGCACCACGCCAGATCAGGGCACTGGAGGCGGACAGTTTTGAGCAGTTGCCTGAAGGTGCTTTCCTGCGCGGGTTTGTGCGCAGCTATGCCCGTCTGCTGCAACTCGACGAAGCGCCCTTGCTGGAAACCCTGCCGGGTGTACGCAGCCAGGAGCCTGGGCCGGCGGTGGCTCAGCCATCGGTGGAAGTGCCGTTTCCAGGGGTTTATTCGGCACGCAAGTCCAATATCATCTGGCTGGCGGCAGCCCTGCTGGTGGCGCTGGCACTGGGATTGTTCACCTGGCTGTATGGCCGCAAACCTGCCGTTCTGCATGTCGGTACGGTAACGCAGGCGGTTCAGTTGCCAACGACGTCGGCCGCATCGTCCGTGCCGGCTGCGCCGGCGCCTACACCTGTTGTTATGCCCGCAGAACAGCATGCGGCACCACCTGTTGCGGTATCTGCCGGTACCAGCCCCAAGATTAAGTTCCGTAATTTTTCCGGGCCGGGGCCGATACGTATGGTTTTTGACGAGGACGCGTGGGTGGAAGTAAAAGACAAGGATGGCAATGTGCTGATGTCCCAGGTCAATCCGGCCGGCAGCGAGCAGACTCTCGGCGGGAACCCGCCCTTCGCGATAACCATCGGCCATGCCAGCGGGGTCAAGCTATATTACAAGGACAAGCAGGTTGATCTCGCCCCGAGCACCCATGCCGAAGTTGCACACGTGACGCTGGAGTAGGAGCAATCATGAGCCATGTCGTTATCACCCGCCGCACCACGCCGCGTGTCATGGTCGGTGACATTGCTATTGGTGGCGGTGCGCCGGTGGTAGTGCAGTCGATGACCAATACCGATACGGTTGACATTACTGCTACCGCCAAACAGGTGCATGAATTGGCACAGGCGGGTTCCGAGCTGGTGCGTATCACCGTTAATACTTCCGAGGCTGCCGCCGCAGTGCCGCATATCCGCGCCCGGCTCGATGCACTTGGCTGCACGGTGCCGCTGATCGGTGATTTCCATTACAACGGCCATCGCCTGCTCACCGAGTTTCCGGAATGTGCGCAGGCGCTGGCGAAATATCGTATCAATCCCGGCAATGTCGGCAGGAACCGCAAGGGCGAGGACCAGTTTGCGATGATGATCGGTGTCGCCAGGCAATACGACAAGCCGGTGCGTATCGGCGTGAACTGGGGCAGCCTGGATCAGGACTTGGTGGTGCGCATGATGGACGAGAACGCCAGGCTGCCACAGCCGAAAGAGGCGGAAGAAGTGACGCGCGAGGCGCTGATCGTGTCTGCGCTGGAATCGGCGAAGCGTGCCGAAGAATTGGGTCTGGCGCACGACCGTATCGTGCTGTCGTGCAAGGTCAGCGATGTGCAGGATCTGATCGCGGTGTACCAGGCATTGGCGAAACGCTGTGATTATCCGCTGCACCTGGGGTTGACTGAAGCCGGCATGGGGTCCAAAGGCATTGTTGCTTCCACCGCCGCGCTGGCCGTTCTGTTGCAGCAAGGCATCGGCGACACTATCCGGGTTTCGCTTACCCCAGAACCCGGTGGTGCACGCACCGCGGAAGTGGTAGTGGCGCAGGAAATATTGCAGACCATGGGGGTGCGCTCGTTCGCGCCCATGGTTACTGCCTGTCCCGGCTGCGGACGTACTACCAGTACAGTGTTCCAGGAACTGGCGCAGAAAATCCAGAACCACCTGCGCGCGCAAATGCCGGTATGGCGCGAACAATACAGCGGTGCGGAAGAAATGACCGTGGCGGTGATGGGTTGCATCGTCAACGGCCCCGGCGAGAGCAAGCTGGCAAACATCGGCATCAGTCTGCCGGGTACCGGTGAAAGCCCGGCTGCGCCGGTCTATGTGGATGGCGAAAAGGTTACCACCTTGCGTGGCGACAACATTGCCGAGGAATTCACCGGCATCGTGGATGAATATGTGGCGCGCAAGTATGTCAGGCGGGTCGAGAATTAAAATCTGAATCTATGAACGAAAAGCCATTACAAGCCGTGCGCGGCATGAACGACATCCTGCCGGACGAGGCCAACCTGTGGCTGTGGTTTGAGGATGTGGTGCGCGACTGGCTGGAGGGCTACGGTTACCGCAATATCCGCATGCCGCTGGTAGAACCGACAGCCTTGTTCAAGCGCGCCATCGGCGAGGTGACCGATATCGTCGAGAAGGAGATGTACAGCTTCGAGGACAGTCTCAACGGTGACCATCTGACGCTGCGTCCGGAAGGCACGGCTTCCTGTGTGCGCGCCGTGTTGCAGCATAACCTGCTGTACAATGCGCCGCAGCGTTTGTACTACAGCGGGCCGATGTTCCGCCACGAGCGTCCGCAGAAGGGGCGCTACCGCCAGTTTCACCAGATCGGCGTCGAAGCACTGGGCTTCGCCGGGCCGGACATTGATGCCGAGATGATATTAATGTGCGCGCGGTTGTGGCACAAACTGGGCATTCGTGACGTGGCGCTGCAGATCAACACGCTGGGCGACCTGGCTGCGCGCCACCGCCATCGCGAGAAATTGATTGCCTATCTGGAGCAACACAAGGACGCACTGGATGCCGATGCGACGCGGCGTTTGCATAGCAACCCGCTGCGCATCCTGGATGGCAAGAATCCGGCAATGCAGGAAATTATTGCCGGCGCACCCAGTCTGATGGATGAATTGGACGAAGAGGCGATGCAGCATTTCGAGGCGGTGCAGGCAATCCTGAAGCGCCACGACGTGGCGTTCGAGATCAATCCGCGGATGGTGCGCGGGCTGGATTATTACAACCGCACCGTATTCGAATGGGTCACCACACGTCTCGGCGCACAGGGCACCATCTGCGCCGGTGGCCGTTTCGATGGACTGATCGAACAGATTGGCGGCAAGCCGCAGCCGGCCTGCGGTTTCGCGATGGGCATCGAGCGTTTGCTGGCATTGTTGCAGGAAGATGGCATGGAGAATCCTCCTGCGCTGCTGGACGTCTATCTGGTGCACCAGGGCGAGCAGGCGGATGCGCTGGCGAGCGTGATAGCCGAACAGTTGCGTGACGCCGGTCTGAAAGTATTGCTGCATTGTGGCGGCGGGAGCTTCAAATCGCAGATGAAAAAAGCGGACGGCAGCAATGCCTGGTGTGCGGTGATCATCGGCGACGACGAGGTTCAGGCCGGGCAGGCGACACTCAAACCATTGCGCGGCGGCGAGCAACAACGGATAGCACTGGCGGAATTGCCGCAGCGTGTCGGCGAACTGGTTGGCAAGGAATAGCTTTAAACTAAGGAAGAAACATGGCGACTCTCGATTTGCAGGAACAGGAACAGCTGGATGCGCTCAAGGCGTGGTGGAAGGAAAACGGCCGCTGGGTGATGGCCGCGCTGATACTGGCAGTGGGTAGCTTCATCGCGGTGCGCGGCTGGCAGGCCTGGCAGGGCAAGCAGGCACAGCAGGCCGCCACGCTATACGCGGGTGTGATACAGCAACTGGGCAGCAACGATCCCAAGCGTATCGGCGATGCCGCGAAGGCCGTGGTCGACAAATTCGGCTCCACTGCCTATGCGCCGCGCGCGCAATTGCTGGCGGCACAGGCCAGCATTCAGGCGAAGGACGATGCCAAGGCCAAAAGCCAGTTGCAGTGGGTGGTCGATCATGCTCCGGAAGATGGTTTGCAGAACGTGGCGCGCCTCAAACTGGCCAGCCTGTTACTTGACGAAAAAAGCTACGATGATGCGCTGAAACTGCTGGATGCCAAGCACCCGGAATCATTCGACGGTTTATATGCTGACCTCAAGGGCGATGTGTTGCTTGCCCAGGGCAAAAAAGACGAGGCGCGTGCCGCCTACAAGCTGGCATTCGACAAAATCGACGAAAAAAACAGCTATCGCAACCTGATTCAGATGAAGCTTGATGCGCTCGGGGGTGCAAAATGAACATGAAGCGTATTACAGCCTTCTCGTTACTGGCCTTGCTGGCTGGATGTTCGACAATTTCCGGCTGGCTTGGGAGCGACAAGGGTGAAAAGCCGGCAAAACTGGTTGACTTCAAGCAGGCTGCGGCTTTTCACGTGCGCTGGCACGAAGATGTCGGCGATATGGGCGACAGCGTGCTGAAGCCTGCGCTGACCCAGGATGCGGTGTACGCCGCAAATGCGTCGGGAAAGATTTACAAACTGCGGCGTGCGGATGGGAATCAGGTCTGGCGCGTGGATAGCGGATTTCCCATTACCGGTGGCGTCGGTAGCGGCGACGGGCTGGTGCTGGTGGGTGGCGAGAAAGGCCAGGTCGCAGCGTATGGCGAGGACGGCAAGCTGCGCTGGAAGTCCACAGCGCCAAGCGAAGTATTGAGTCCGCCGCAGGCCGCCGATGGTGTTGTAGTGGTGCGTACCGCAGATGGTCACGTTGTCGGTTTGAGCGAGGCAGACGGCAAGCGCCAGTGGCTGTACGAGCATCCGACGCCATCGCTGATCGTGCGCAGCTATGCGGGTGTGGCGATTGCCAACGGTGTCGCGTATGCCGGCTTTTCTGCAGGCAAACTGGCAGCCATAGACATTGCGAGCGGCAACGTCAAATGGGAGGCGTCGGTGTCGCGGCCGCACGGCACGACTGAACTCGATCGTATCAGCGATATCACCAGCCCGCCGGTATTGGATGATGAACAGGTTTGTGCGGTGTCGTTCCAGGGGCGCGTTGGCTGCTTCGATGCGGTGCAGGGCAACGAACTGTGGAACCGTAAGCTGTCCA
>CAZMSI010000038.1:0-12304 GCA_964568895.1 uncultured Sideroxydans sp.
GCTGGTGAATATCAGCTCCAGCAACAGCCTGACCCTGAAGGAGTACAAGCAGGTTACCACCAGCGTGCAGTTTGCGGTCGAGGATGCCACGGTGATCGTCGGTTCGGTGTTCGATGAGAACATGGGCGACGAATTGCGCGTGACCATCGTGGCGACAGGTCTGGGCTCGCCGCTGCAACGCAAGCAGCCCAAGCCGGAACTGGTCGTCAACCAGCGCACCGGCACGCATGACGAGTCCGGCGAGAGTGAATCGCCGGCAGTCAACTATAACGAACTCGACATGCCTACGGTGATGCGCAGCAATCGTCGGCGCGAGGCGATCGAGGCAATGAAACAGTCCGGAGTAGAGACGCTGGACATTCCGTCGTTTCTGCGCAAACAGGCAGATTGAGGGCAGTTGCCCGGGTTTCGGGCTTGAAAGAGGTATGATTATTGCTATGGTAAACTACGTTTATTGTTTTCGTAGAGTTGCAACATGGTCAGACAGCGCACGCTGAAAAAATCGGTACAGGCCACGGGGGTCGGATTGCATACGGGTGAAAAGGTCTATCTGACCTTGCGTCCGGCACCGGCCAACAGCGGTATCGTATTCCGCCGAATTGATCTCGAACCGGCGGTGGAAATACATGCCGAGGCCCATCTGGTGCATGACACCCGTTTGTCCACTTGCCTGGAAGTGGGAGGCGTGCGGGTGGCGACTGTCGAACACCTGATGTCCGCGCTGGCCGGACTGGGCATCGACAACGCGTTCGTCGATCTGACCAGCACCGAAGTGCCAATCATGGACGGCAGTGCCGGGACGTTCATTTTCCTGCTGCAATCCGCTGGTATCGAAGAACAACCCGCTGCCAAGAAATTCATCCGTATCAAGAAGACAGTGGAAGTCCACGACGGCGACAAGTGGGTGCGCTTTGAGCCGTTCAACGGCTATAAACTGTCGTTTACCATCAGTTTCGCCCATCCGGTATTTGCAGCTACCCGCCAGAACGTGACCATAGACCTGGGCGAACATTCCTACATCCGCGAAATCAGCCGCGCCCGCACTTTCGGCTTCATGCAGGACGTCGAAAGCATGCGTGCGCAGGGATTGGCGCTGGGCGGCAATCTGGACAACGCGATCGTGATGGACGAGTACCGCGTGATCAATCCGGATGGTCTGCGCTTCGAGGATGAGTTCGTCAAACACAAGGTGCTGGACGCCATCGGCGACCTGTACTTGCTGGGCCATCCGCTGATTGGCGCATTCTCCGGTTATAAATCGGGACACGCGCTGAACAATGCGCTGCTGCGCGCGCTGCTGGCCGATGACGAGGCATGGGAATTCGTCACCTTCGGTCGTGCCGAAGAGGCGCCAGCCTTCCTGCGCATGCAATTGCAGGTGGCCTGACACAGAATTTTCTCCATCGCGGGGTTGCGATGATTTTGCTGCGACTGTTGTTGATTCTCGCCGCGCTGACCATAGTGCTGTCCGGCGGGATGTACGTTTTTACGCGAGACCCGAGATATCAGCGTTTTGCATGGCAGGTGATACGCCTGGTGGTATACGCGTTTCTGGTATTGGCTGTGCTGTTCGTGCTGGAGCGCTATGTGCTGGTCGGGGTGCGCGCAATTCTTTAATTATTGAGTCTGGAGAATCGTTGCACGGCGTTTTTCAGTGGTGAATCCGGCAGGCTGTCGGCCAGTTTGGCCATCTGCTGTCGCCCTGCAGTGCCGAGCGTGCGGGGTTTTGACGAACGGCGGGCGGGCGGGGTGCCAACTTGCACCCTGACCTGAATTCCAGTAACCTCGACGCCCGTTTGCCGCAGTTTCTGGACAAGTTGCGGGGCAAGCTGGCGCAATTTCGCGGCGATGGCCGCGTTGTCCGCCGCAAGCGTCAGCGTTTGCCGCTCGAATTGTCGGACATGGCTGGCGCGTAGCAGGGACGGCGGAGCAATGCGCCGGTAGTGCTGTTGCAGAGTGGCCAGTTCCCGGGCGGTATGTGCCAGTCGGCGCAATTCCGGGGAGTCGGCGAAGTAGCAATTCAATTGTTGCGACATGGTGTCGGAACTGTAAGTTTTTAGGGGGAAGCGTGGATATTATTCTGGTTTCCAGCCGGTTTGCCAAGGCTCGGACGATCAAACTGACCGCGGCACGCCTGATAATGGCTGCCCTGTTGGCGCTGGGCCTGCTGTTTCTGGCGGTGGTTGCTACGCAGTATGCCATTGTCCGCCTGCAGCCCGATGCCATGACCTCGGAACTGCGCAACTGGCTGGCCAGCGTGCAGGTACAGAAGAAGGAACAGCAGCAGTTCTATATGCGCGAGAGCCTGGATACCATGGCCAAGCGGCTGGGACAGATGCAGGCGCAGGTGCTGCGCCTGAATGCGCTGGGCGTGCGCCTGGCCAAGGTTGCCGGGATGAAGTCGACCGAGTTTTCTTTCGATGAGCCTCCGGCCGAAGGCGGGCCATATATTCCTGCCCCGCAGCAGCGGGATATTTCCCTGGACGACATGAACCAGCAGTTGAGCAGCCTGTCGCAGTTGATGACCGACCGCAACGACAAGTTTGTGGCGCTGGAAACGCTGTTGATGCAGGCCCAGTTGAGCAAGCGCATGTTTCCTTCGGCGCGGCCGGTCCATACCGGCTGGATGTCATCCAATTTCGGCTGGCGCATCGATCCGTTCACCGGCAAGGAAGCGATGCATGAAGGAGTGGACTTCGTGGTGCCGGTGGGTACCCCGGTCTATGCTTCTGCGGCCGGCATCGTGTCGTATGCGGCACTGGATCACGGTGGGTATGGTAATATGGTGGAGATTGACCACGGTAACGGCATCGTTACGCGTTATGCCCATAATTCCAAACTGCTGGTAAAGGTCGGACAGATGGTGCGGCGTGGTCAGGAAATTTCGCTGTCCGGCGATACGGGACGCTCTACCGGGCCGCATCTGCACTTCGAGGTAAGATACAAGGGCGTAGCTCAAAATCCGGTGCGCTTCCTGAAGAAGGCGTCGAGGGGTTGATGACAGCCAGCCTTGCGCGAGGGTGGGGTGTGATGCCCCACCCTTTTTATTTGTTCCTGTTTGCAGAAGATTTAACGCCAAGATAAAGAACATGATTTCAAAATTGCTGAAAAGCGTTTTCGGCAGCCGCAATGACCGCCTGCTTAAACAATACCGCCAGACTGTAAATGCCATCAATCGGCTGGAAGCCGCGACCGAGAAGCTTTCGGACGAAGAACTGCGCGGCAAGACCGAAGCCTTCAGGCAGCGTTATGCCGATGGCGAGTCGCTGGACGCACTGCTGCCGGAGGCGTTTGCGGTGGTGCGCGAAGCGAGCCGTCGCGTGTTGCAGATGCGCCATTTCGATGTGCAACTGATCGGCGGCATGGTGCTGCATTATGGCAAGATCGCCGAAATGCGCACCGGCGAGGGTAAGACGCTGATGGCGACGCTGCCGGCTTACCTGAATGCGCTGTCGAGCAAGGGCGTGCACGTGGTGACGGTGAACGACTACCTGGCCAGCCGCGATGCCGAATGGATGGGGAGGCTATACCGGTTTCTCGGCCTGTCGGTCGGTGTCATCCTGTCGCAGATGGATTCCGCCGACAAGCAGGCGGCTTATGCCGCGGACATTACCTACGGCACCAACAATGAATTCGGCTTCGACTACCTGCGCGACAACATGGCCGGTCAGGCAGCGGAACGTTTCCAGCGCCCCCTCAACTTCGCTATCGTCGACGAGGTGGACTCAATCCTGATCGACGAGGCACGTACGCCACTGATCATTTCCGGACAGGCCGAGGATAATATCGACATTTATGTGCGGATGGATAAGTTGGTGCCTCACCTGACGCGCCAGCAGGAGGAGGATGGCCCCGGTGATTACAGTGTGGACGAGAAAGACCACCAGATATTGCTGACCGAAGAGGGACACGAACACGCTGAGCAATTATTGGCTACGGCGGGATTGCTGTCTGCGGGCGGCAGCCTGTACGACCCGACCAACATTAACCTGATCCATCATTTGTATGCGGCATTGCGCGCCCATGCGCTGTACCACCGCGACCAGAATTACGTAGTGCAGGACGGCGAAGTGGTGATCGTGGATGAATTCACCGGGCGTTTGATGGCCGGTCGGCGCTGGTCGGACGGCCTGCATCAGGCGGTGGAGGCCAAGGAAGGCGTGACCATCCAGAAGGAAAACCAGACGCTTGCATCGATCACTTTCCAGAATTATTTCCGCATGTATCACAAGCTGGCCGGCATGACCGGCACGGCAGACACCGAGGCTTATGAATTCCAGCAGATTTATGGCCTGGAAACGGTAATCATTCCGCCGCATCGGCCGACCATCCGCAAGGACATGATGGACAAGGTCTACATGACCATGAACGAGAAATACGCGGCGGTGATCACGGATATTCGCGATTGCTACGAACGTGGCCAGCCGGTGCTGGTGGGTACCACTTCGATCGAGAATTCCGAACTGATTTCCGATCTGCTGAACAAGGAAAAACTGCCGCACCAGGTACTGAATGCGAAGCAGCACGAGCACGAGGCGGAAATCGTTGCCCAGGCGGGTCGTCCCAGGATGGTCACCATCGCCACCAATATGGCGGGCCGCGGCACCGACATTGTGCTTGGCGGAAATGTCGAGAAGCAGGTCGAGCACCTGCATGCCGACACCAGCATGGACCCGGCCGAACGCGACCAGCGTATCGAAAAACTGCACAGCGAATGGCAGTCGCTGCATGAGCAGGTGCTGGCTGCCGGCGGGCTGCACATCATCGGTACCGAGCGCCACGAGTCGCGCCGCGTCGACAACCAGTTGCGCGGCCGTTCCGGACGCCAGGGCGACCCCGGCTCCAGCCGCTTCTTCCTGTCGCTGGAAGACCCACTGCTGCGCATCTTCGCCTCCGACCGGGTGGCGGCGATCATGAACAAGTTCAAGCTGCCGGAAGGCGAGGCGATCGAGCATAACTGGGTGACGCGCGCCATCGAGAATGCGCAGCGCAAGGTCGAGGCGCGCAACTTCGACATGCGCAAGCAGATACTGGAATACGACGACGTCGCCAACGACCAGCGCAAGGTGATCTACGAACAGCGCAACGAATTGCTGGAAAGCACAAATATTTCCGAGACTATAGACGCGATGCGTGCCGGTGTGATGGACGACCTGATCAGCGAATACATCCAGCCACAAAGCATGGAGGAAACATGGGATGTGCCGGGCCTGGAGCGGGCGCTACAGGCCGAATATC
Source organism: uncultured Sideroxydans sp. (assembly GCA_964568895.1). Lineage (GTDB taxonomy): Bacteria > Pseudomonadota > Gammaproteobacteria > Burkholderiales > Gallionellaceae > RI-121. Next base: position 5,239 of record CAZMSI010000038.1, read on the forward strand.
AGCTCGAACTGCCGCTGGAAGAATGGCTGGAGCAGGATAAGAAGCTGGATGAACACGGCCTGCGCGAGCGCGTGGTTGAGGCCGCCAGCCAGAAATACCGGTCCAAGATCGACCAGGTTGGAGCGGAGATCATGCACCAGTATGAGCGCATCGTGATGCTGAGCAGCATCGACCAGCACTGGCGCGAACATCTGGCGGCGCTCGACCATCTGCGCCAGGGCATCCACCTGCGCGGCTATGCGCAGAAGGATCCGAAGCAGGAATACAAACGCGAAGCGTTCGAGCTGTTTTCCGGCATGCTGGAAACCATCAAGCGCGACGTGACGCAAAACCTGCTCAACGTGCAGATTCGCAGCGAAAGCGACGTCGAGGCAGTGGAAGCCCAACCCGCGCCGGGAAATGTGCAGTATCATCATGCCGACTACGACGAGGCGCTGGGGCAGACCGGTACGGCAGACGAGGAACACAGGCCGTTCGTGCGCAGCGGCGAAAAAATCGGGCGCAACGACCCATGTCCTTGCGGCTCGGGGAAAAAATACAAGCACTGCCATGGGAAATTGACGTGATGTTGCCTTTTATTTTCGGGAGACGAGCATGACGACGGACGATCTGATTTTGCAGACCCTGCACAATTCCACCCTGACGGAAGAATTGCGCGATGCCGAAATCGAAGCGCTGGCGCGCATCATGATAGTGCGCGAATACAAGGCGGGAGAAACAATCCTGAAGCCGGGCGACCTGGAACTGAAGGATACCCTGCTGATTCTCGCCAGCGGCGACGTGGAAGCCACTGCGGTTACCGGCGGCGAACAGATGACCCTGCACCTGCTGCAGCCGGGCGACCTGGCCGGCATCATCGGCTTTGTCGGCGGCAACATCTCGCAGGTCAGCGCCACCGTGATGGCCAAGACCGAGAGCAAGGTGCTGCTGCTCGACCGAGTGCGCTTCGAGGCCCTGCTAAATTCGCAGCCGGCTATCGTGTATTACGTGATGCGCGGCATCGTGCGCCACGTACATGGCATTGTGCGCCGCATGAACATGCAATCGGTGGAAATGAGCAACTATCTGTACCGCAGCCAGGGCCGCTACTAACAGGGCTGATCCGCCATGCCGGTTAATCTTTCCGTGCCCGTCGCGGGCGAATTGCTGCCCGTAGCCGGCGTCTCGCTGGGCATTGCACAGGCACACATAAAATATTCCAATCGCAAGGACCTGTTGGTCGTCAGGCTGGATGATGGCGCGACTGTCGCCGGCGTGTTTACCCGCAACCGTTTCTGTGCCGCGCCGGTCACCGTCGCGCGCGATCATCTCGCCGCAAACAAGAACATCCGTGCGCTGGTGGTGAACACCGGAAACGCCAATGCTGGTACCGGCGAGCAGGGTATGCGGGATGCGTGCGCCACCTGCGAGGAGGTGGCCCGCTTGCTGGGTTTTGCGCCGGAGCAGGTGCTACCGTTTTCCACTGGAGTGATCATGGAGCCGCTGCCGGTCGACAAGATCGTCGCCGGCCTGCCGCAGGCCATTGCCGACCTGCAAGCCGACAACTGGTTCGATGCCGCGCATGCGATCATGACCACCGACATCGTCGCCAAGGCGGTAAGCAAGCAGGTTCGGATCGACGGCAAGATTGTCACCATCACAGGCATGTCCAAGGGCTCCGGCATGATCCATCCTGACATGGCCACCATGCTCGGTTATATTGCCACCGATGCCGCTGTACCGCAGCCGTTGTTGCAGCAGATGGTGAAGCAGGCTGCGGATGCTTCATTCAACTGCATCACCGTGGATGGCGATACTTCCACCAACGATGCGCTGATGCTGATTGCCAGCGGCCATGGCGTGCAGATCGACGATTCGAACAGCGCGCAACTGCAGGCCGCAATCAATGAAGTCGCCATCTGGCTGGCGCAGGCAATCGTGCGCGATGGCGAAGGCGCGACCAAGTTCATTACCATCAAAATTGAAGGTGGCAGGGATGAGGCGGAGTGCCGCCGGATCGGCTATGCCATCGCGCATTCACCGCTGGTCAAGACTGCGTTTTTTGCTTCCGACCCCAACCTCGGCCGCATCCTTGCCGCCATCGGTTATGCCGGTGTGGAGGATCTCGACGTCGCCGCACTGCAGCTTTATCTCGACGACGTGCTGGTGGCCGAGCACGGCGGCCGTGCCGTCAGTTATCGTGAAGAAGATGGTCAGCGCGTGATGCAGCAGAGCGACATTACGGTGCGCGTGGTGCTGGGGCGCGGGGCGGCGGACGTCATGCTGTGGACTTGTGACTTCTCATACGACTACGTAAAAATCAACGCAAGTTACAGAAGTTAAAACTGTCGCGGAGGTCTGATGGATAAGCTCGACCGATTTCTCGACCGTGCCGACCGCCTGCTTGAGCGGCTCGAGCGCATGCTACCCAAGGGGACCGCGCATGCTGCGCCGGACTGGGGTGCGGCGCATGCGTTCCGCTGGGAGCAGGGTAAGCTGGCACCAGTGGCGCATTACCATCACATCAAGCTTTCCGATCTGCTCGGTATCGACGACCAGAAACAACTCATTGAACAGAACACGCGCCAGTTCGTGCAGGGCCGCCCGGCCAACAACGTGCTGCTCTCCGGCTCGCGTGGCACCGGCAAGTCCTCGCTGGTCAAGGCGCTGCTCAATGGATACGCGAAGGACGGCCTGCGGCTGATTGAAATCGGCAAGCTGCAACTGGCCGAATTGCCGCATATCATCGCTCTGGTCTCCGGGCGTTCCGAGCGTTTCATCCTGTATTGCGACGACCTGTCGTTCAACGCCGAAGAGCCGGGCTACCAGGCGCTGAAAGCCGCGCTTGACGGCTCGCTGGTCGCGTTTTCCGACAACCTGCTGATCTACGCCACCTCCAACCGCCGCCACCTGATGCCGGAATCGATGCAGGACAACGTCGCCACCAAATACGTCGGCGATGAAATCCATCCGGCGGAAAGCGTCGAGGAGAAAATTTCGCTATCGGAACGCTTCGGCCTGTGGCTGTCGTTCTATCCGTTTTCGCAGGATGAGTATCTGGCCATTGTGAACCACTGGCTCGCACATTTCGGGATGGTTGGTGAACTGGATGATGAGGCGCGGCAGGAGGCATTGCAGTGGGCGATTCAGCGAGGTTCCAGAAGTGGTCGGGTGGCGTGGCAGTTTGCGAGGGATTGGGCAGGTCGAGCCGAATGACTGAAGTTAAAGTTGTAGATGTTGCCGCTGTCGTTTTGCAAAAGCCGGATGGCACCTTTCTATTGGCCCAGCGCCCTAAAGATAAAATCTGGGCCGGTTACTGGGAATTCCCGGGCGGCAAGATCGAGCCCGGCGAAACCCCGCACCACGCGCTGGTGCGTGAGTTACACGAGGAGCTCGGCATCGAGGTCGAAGTTGCCTGGCCATGGATTACGCGCGTATTCACCTACCCGCATGCCACGGTAAAACTGCACTTTTTCCGCGTCACGCAATGGCGCGGCGAACCGCATCCGCACGAGGGGCAGCAATTCTCCTGGCAGTTGCCGTCCGCAGTCGCGGTCGAGCCGATGCTGCCGGCCAATGCACCGGTGTTGCGCGCGCTGGAGCTGCCGCCACTGTATGCAATCAGCAACGTGAAGGAGCTGGGTGTCGAGGAATTCCTGCGGCGGCTCGAAGCGGCATTGCGCAACGGCCTGCGGCTGGTGCAGTTGCGCGAAAAACATTTGGCGCGCAACGAACTGCGTGAACTGGCGCTACACATGCTGCCGTTACTGCATGTGCACGATGCGAAGCTGCTGCTGAACGGTGATGTCGATCTGGCACGTGAGATCGGTGCGGATGGGGTGCAATTGACTGCTGGCCAGCTGGCCAGTCTGAGCGAACGTCCTGAAGTGGAGTGGTGTGCGGCGTCCTGCCACAATACGGAAGAGCTGCACCGTGCGGAGCAGCTGGGTTGCGACTTTGTGCTGCTGTCGCCGGTGCTGCCGACGCAGTCGCATCCGGGGGCCCCGCATCTGGGCTGGGAAAGCTTTGCCGCGATTGCGGCGGAGTCGTCGATTCCGGTGTATGCCTTGGGGGGGTTAACGCATGCGGATATGCAGACCTCATGGCAATACGGCGCGCATGGAATCGCGCTATTGCGTCAGGCTTGGTGAGGAGGTTCAGGCTCTTCGTTCTGGTCTTCGGCCAGCGGGATGCGATAGCCTTCGTTGGCCCACTGGCCGAGGTCGATCAGTTTGCAGCGTTCGCTGCAGAACGGGCGGTATGGGCTTTCTTCACCCCACGCCACATTCTTGCCGCATTGCGGGCAGGCGACGACGGGTTTTTTCTTTGCGGTCATAACAGACAATTACAGTGAACAGAAAATCAGGTCGAATGGAACATCCTGGTCGAACAAAGTGGTTCGTGCCGCATAGTTGGCAGCAACAAAGCGGATATTAAGTGCGTATTTGTTGGCGCTGATCTCGGGGACGCAGGCTAGCTTGTCATCCAGGTTAATGCGCAGCAACTGAGCCATACGTCCGCCCTGCATTTGCTGGAAATTGCCGTTCTGTGCGGTGTAATGGTGCGTCTTGCCGCTTTCGCGCAGCAGCTTGAGCACAATGCTCAGTCCTTCGCGAATGGGCAACAGTGGCCCCAGCCAGGCTTTCAGGTAGTTGCGCCGCAGCGCCACGTCCTGCCGCAGCCAGTAGTGGTAGGAGGGCAGGTCGAATTCGCAGGTGCCACCGGGAATGCAGGCGCGCTGTTTGATGCCCATCAGCCATTCGTTTTCGCGCAGGTGCTGACCGACCTTGCCGCTTATTGCCAGCAGTTCGCTGCTGGCATGCTCGATTTCATCCAGTACAGCTTCCAACGCATCCTCCGAGATTTCCGGGTTGTTGCGCAACGTGGAGAGCATCCGCTTCTGGCGTTCCATTTCCTGCAACAGATCGGCTTTCAGGTCGGCGCGGCCGGCGACTTCGAGGATTTCGAACAGGACGCCGAGAGCGGCATGGTGATCGTCACCGGTTCCCCGGTCGATGAAATGCGTGATCCGCTCGTAGAGATCCTCAAGGCGCAGGAGGGTGCGAATGCGTTCGTTGAGGGGGAACTCGTAGCTGATCACGATGCTATGGCTAAGGCGGATGAAAGTGGTTGACTTGGCCTTAAAAGATATAGGTACTGCAGCGTTGCGTCAAATAATTCCTGAGGCAAGGGATAGATAGCGCCGGTGCAATTGTTCTACCTGGGAGCGCAGGGTGGGCAGGTCGCTGTCGTTGTGTATGACATCGTCGGCATGTTTCAGTCGCTCGGCACGTTTGAGCTGTTGCGCCATAATGGCGCGTATTTCACTGGCACTCAGGCTGCTGCGCCGGACGCTGCGTTCGACCTGCGCTGCCTCTGCGCAATCCACCACCAGAATACGCTGCACCAGCCCGGTATAGCCGGTAGCTTCCAGCAGCAGCGGAACGACCAGCAACAGGTAGGGCGCATCGTTGCTGGCTGTGGCCCGGGTCAGCATTTCGTCGCGGACCAGCGGATGCAGGATGGATTCCAGTCGCTGTTTGGCAGCGGTATCCGAAAAAACCAGTTGACGCATGCGCCCGCGATCCAGTGCGCCGCTATGGTCGATGTAGTCGTCGCCGAATTCCGCGCGGATGGCCGGGATGGCAGTGCCGCCGGCTTGGGTCAACTGATGCGCGATGGTGTCGCTGTCGATAACCGCTGCGCCGCATTCCCTGAATATTTCGGCAACGGTGCTTTTGCCGCTGCCGATGCCGCCGGTCAGCCCGACCGTGAATTTCCCGGATAGTGAATCAGCACGCCCATTCATGGCGCTGCGAACAGTTGCAGATAGCTGTGCGTCAGTGCCTGTCCCCAGAATAGTGCGATCAATCCGCCGCCGGCGAGGTAAGGGCCGAACGGTATGGGAACGCTGCGCCCGTGGCGGGCCGCAATGATCAGCACGATGCCGACCACGGCACCGACCAGCGAAGACAGCAGGATCACCAGCGGCAGCATCTGCCAGCCCAGCCAAGCGCCGATGGCAGCCAGCAACTTGAAGTCGCCAAAGCCCATGCCATCCTTGCCAGTGGCGAGCTTGAATAGCCAGTACACGCTCCACAACGCAAGGTAGCCGCCGACGGCGCCGATTACTGCACTATGCAAATCGGTATAGCTACCGTAGATGTTGAGCAGCAAGCCCAGCCACAGCAGCGGCAGGGTGACGCTATCCGGCAGCAGTTGTGTATCAAAGTCAATGAAGGTGAGGGCTAGTAATGCCCAGATGAACAATAGCGCGCCCAGCCCGGCAAGGCCAAAACCGAAATGCCATGCGGCGTAAGCGCTCAGTATTCCGCTGAGCGCCTCGACAACGGGGTAACGCGGCGAGATAGTGGCGCCGCAGCCCTTGCATTTCCCGTGCAATAGCAGATAGCTGATGACCGGGATATTTTCCAGCGCACCGATGCGGTGGCCGCAATGGGGGCAGGCCGAACGCGGTACGACCAGGTTGTAGTGCGCCTGTTCCTCGATTTTCTGGTCATTCAATTCCGCGCACTGATGCCGCCATTCGCGCTCCATCATTTTCGGCAGACGATGGATCACCACGTTCAGGAAGCTGCCCACCATCAGGCCGACGATGCCGCACAGCGCGATGAAAAAAACCGGGGAGTCTTGCAGTAGTTGGACTAGTGAACTCACTGTGTGTTGCTCATATAAAAAGTGCGGCCACTGGCCGCACTTGAATGGTTGTTGTAGGAATTAAACCACCTGGCCCATCTTGAAGATCGGCAGGTACATGGCAATCACCAGGCCACCGATCAACGTGCCGAGCACTACCATGATGATCGGTTCCATCAGGCTGGATAATGCCTCTACTGCGTCATCGACCTCGGCTTCGTAGAAATCCGCCACTTTGCTCAACATGCTGTCCAGTGAGCCCGCCTCTTCCCCGATGGACACCATTTGCAGCACCATGGAGGGGAATACTCCGGTTTCCTGCATTGACACTGTCAGGCTGTTGCCGGTGCTGACCTCGCGCTGGATGACCTTGGTGGCGTCGAAATACACGGCATTGCCGGCGGCACCGGCTACCGAATCGAAAGCCTCC
>CAZMSI010000039.1:0-12295 GCA_964568895.1 uncultured Sideroxydans sp.
CTATTACAACATCTCCGGGCCGATGTGCCAGAGCATGCTGGTGAACCAGTTCGCATTCCAGGAAGCAGACGACGGCAGCCCGCTCTATGCGGTAGTCGCGGAACAGAGTGGCAACACCGCCACGCTGCGCACGGTGACCGACTACACCCACCAGAAGAATTCGATCTGGGGCATCACTGCGCGCAACCGCGAACAGAATTTCGTGATGAACCTGCTGATGAATCCGGAAATCGATTTCGTCACCCTGCTCGGCCAGGCCGGCACCGGCAAGACGCTGCTGACACTGGCCGCCGGGCTGATGCAGACGCTGGAGCAAAAGCTCTATTCCGAAATCATCATCACCCGCGTCACCGTACCGGTGGGCGAGGATATCGGCTTCCTGCCGGGCACCGAAGAGGAAAAAATGTCGCCGTGGATGGGCGCGCTGGACGATAACCTGGACGTGCTCAACAAATCCGACGACGAAGGCGGAGACTGGGGACGCGCCGCGACGCGCGACCTGATCCGTTCGCGCATCAAGATCAAATCGCTCAACTTCATGCGCGGCCGCACCTTCCTCAACAAATACCTGATCATCGACGAGGCGCAGAACCTCACGCCCAAGCAGATGAAGACGCTGATCACCCGCGCCGGCCCCGGCACCAAGGTGGTGTGCCTGGGCAACATTGCGCAGATCGACACACCCTACCTGACCGAGGGCAGTTCCGGCCTGACTTATGTAGTGGATCGCTTCAAGGGCTGGGCGCACAGCGGCCACGTCACCCTGTTGCGCGGCGAAAGGTCGAGGCTGGCAGACCATGCCGGCGAGGTTTTATGAGCGACGAAATGGACAAGACCGATGCCGAATGGCAGGAGGAACTGACGCCGGAGCAATTCGAGATCTGCCGGAAATGCGGGACCGAGCCCGCCTTCACCGGCGAATACTGGGATTGCCACGACATTGGCATCTACCGCTGCGTCTGTTGCGGCAGTCCGCTGTTCGACTCCGAAACAAAATATGAATCCGGCACCGGCTGGCCCAGTTTCTGGCAGCCCGTCACCGAAGAGACGATCGCATATGACGACGATGACGCGCTCGGCCTGGGCCGCATCGAAGTGCGCTGCGCCAGATGCGATGCCCACCTCGGCCACGTGTTCGAGGATGGCCCGGAACCGACCGGCCTGCGCTACTGCATCAATTCCACCTCACTGACACTGGACAGGGATTAACATCCCCGATCGCCTGCAATGAAAGCATTATTCGATTTATTTCCGGTCATCCTGTTCTTCGTGGTGTTCAAGCTGGCCGGCATTTTTGCCGCGACCGCCGTTGCCATCGGCGCCACCGTCGTGCAGATCGGCTGGGTCAAGTGGCGCCACGGCAAGGTGGATACCATGCTGTGGGTCGGCTTCGCCATCATCACGGTATTCGGCGGCGCCACGCTGGTGCTGCACGATGCGACCTTCATCAAGTGGAAACCCTCCGTGCTGTACTGGGTATTCTCCTGCACGCTGCTGGTTTCCGACTTGCTGTTCAAGAAAAACCTGATGCATGCCCTGCTACATGAAAAGATCGCGCTGCCAAAGCGCGTCTGGCATTATGTCAACCTGAGCTGGAGCCTGTTTTTCGCCGTTCTCGGCGTGGTCAACCTGTATGTCGCACTCAACTACTCCACCGACAGTTGGGTCGATTTCAAACTGTTCGGCGCCACCGGAATGATGCTGATATTCGTGCTGCTGCAGTCGATAGCGTTATCCAAGTATGTAGAAGAAGACAAGGAGCAAAACTGATGCTGTACGCCATCAACGCCCAAGACGTTCCGGACAGCCTGGAAAAGCGCAAGGGTGCGCGTCCCGCCCACATTGCGCGACTGAACGCATTGCAGGATGCCGGGCGCCTGATACTGGCCGGCCCCTTTCCCACCGTGGATGCCGTCGACCCCGGCCCCGCCGGATTTTCCGGCAGCCTGATCGTGGCCGAATTCGCCTCGCTGCAGGAAGCCGAAGTCTGGGCCCAGGCCGACCCCTACGTCGCCGCCGGGGTCTATGCGCAGGTCAGTGTCAAACCTTTCCGCAAGACCTTTCCGGCATGAACCGCATCGAACAAATACGCGAACGGCTGGCGACATTGCAGCCGGTCAAGGTCGAAGTGGAAGACGACAGCCACCTGCATGCCGGGCATGCCGGCGCGCGCGACGGCGGCGGCCATTACCGGCTGTACATCGTTTCCAGCCAGTTCATTGGCAAGTCCACCCTGGCCCGGCACCGTATGATATATTGCGCGCTGGGAGAAATGATGAAGCATGAAATCCATGCTTTAAATATAAAAACAAACACACCAGAAGAGCTGTAAAAACCAATTTTCGACGAGGACACTATGCTCAAATTTTCCAAACTAGCTACCTTTGCCGTGCTTGGCCTCATCATGGCTAGCCCGGCATATGCCGACAAGACCGTCGCCACCGTGAACGGCATTGCCATACCCGAATCGCGCGTCGATCTCCGCGTCGAGGCCGCCGCACATCAGGGCCGGACCGACAGCCCTGACCTGCGCAAAGCCATTCGCGAAGACCTGATCAATCTCGAAGTCATTTCCCAGGCAGCCGCCAAGAAGGGCCTCGACAAATCGGCCGACGTCATCCAGGAACTGGAACTGGCGCATGAGAGCGTGCTGGTCAACGCCTACTTCAAGGACTTCGTCAAAAACCATCCGATCAGTGAAGACGCTCTCAAAAAAGAGTATGACGACCTGAAATCGCACCTCGGCAACAAGGAATACAAGGTCGCCCACATCCTGGTCAAGACCGAAGCCGAAGCCAAGAAAATCGAGAAGGAACTGATGAAGAAAGGTGCCGACTTCGCAAAAATCGCCAAGGAAAAATCCATGGATCCGGGTTCCGCCAAGGACGGCGGCGAACTGGGCTGGAACGCTCCGGCCAACTTCGTCCCGCCGTTTGCCAGCGCAGTCAAAAGCCTCCGCAAGGGAGAGATCAGCGCACCGGTGCAATCGCAGTTCGGCTGGCACATAATCAAGCTGGAAGGCACGCGCAACCTGAAAGTACCGCCCTTCGAACAGCTCAAGCCCAACCTGATCCGCCGCATGCAGCAGCAGGCCATCCAGAAGGAAATCCTCGACCTGCGCGGCAAAGCCGATATCAAGTAATACTCGCAGCACCCGGAAAGGCGGCCATTGGCCGCCTTTTTTCATGGGCATCCGCCTGGCACCCGGCCTTGACATGGTTTCCACGGCTACATAGAGTGTGGGGCGCTTGCGCATCCGCCGCCGCACCTGCGGTGCGGGGGCCAGGCGGAACAAAACCAACGCTGTGGGAGACAGCATGCCATCGACCAGAGTCACCGTCATTTCGCCCGACCAGCTGGAAGGCAACGGCCAGATCACCACGCCCGGCGTGTTCTATTCGTGGGACGACTACGACCGCCACTACCTGGCCGAGGGCGACTCGTGGTTTTCGTTCAGCGACGTGTTCTCGCCCAGCTTCCTGTACCGCTTCGGCAATCATGTCCCGCTTAACCAGAGCACGCTGATCGTCAACTGCGCCTATCCCGGCGATACCCTGGCCAACATGGTCGACTGGAGCGACAACCCGGACTTCACCAACCTGCTCGCCCGGAAGAACTTCGGCTGGGAATGGGACGGCATCCTGTTCAGCGCCGGCGGCAACGACATCATCAACGCGGCAATGTCGCCGGCCGGCATCCTGCGTGAATGCGCGAACCCGGCCGACTACCAGAGCTTCATCGTCGACTACGCCCTCGCGGTGCTGGAACACCACCTGCGGGAATACTTCGGCTACCTGGTCAGCCTGCGCGACACCTCCGCCATCGTTGCCAACCGCAGCATCCCCATCTACTACCATACCTACGGCTATCCCACCGCGCGCAACGCCCCCGCCCCGGTTGCCGGCCCCTGGCTGTACCAGGCCTACACGCAGAAACACATTCCCGAGCAATACTGGGACGCGCTGACCCACACCCTGATGAACAAACTGGCCCGGATACTCGACAGCTTCCGCAACTTGGGCGACAACCTGCACCTGATAGACACCCTGGCCAACGTCGACCTGAAACCCGCTGCAGCCAGCAGCACCGGAAACAGCGGCGACTGGCTGAACGAAATACACCTCAATAACTCCGGCAAGGACAAGATCGCAAAGCACTGGGCGAAATTTATCTGACGTAAAAACAGACCCCGTAAAAACGGGGCAACACATACCTTAATTCGGGGAGACACCATGGATATTGCCGAACTCAACCAGAAGCATGCCATCGCCAATCATGTCGCATTCAGGGAAATTGCCGACGGCATGCCCGCTGCGGAAATTTCCAACGCCCATGCCAAAGCCGGCATCGCCCTGCAGGGCGCCCACCTGTATGCGTGGCAACCCGACGGCCACGAGCCGGTAATCTGGCTGTCGGAATTCGCCAGATTTGCTCCCGGCAAATCGCTGCGCGGCGGCATTCCGGTGTGCTGGCCGTGGTTCGGACCGCACGATAGCGACAGCAAACTGCCGGCGCACGGCTATGCGCGCACCTCCATGTGGGACGTCGTCGAAACCGCGGCGCTGCCGGACGGCTCCACCCAAATACGGTTTGAACTGGCCCAGACCAACCAGATGCGCGAACAATGGCCGCATGCCGCTAGCGTCCAGCTCCAGATTTCCGTTGGGCGCACACTGCAGATCAGCCTGATTACCGCCAACACCGGGGACAGCCCATTCACACTGGGGGAAGCCCTGCACACCTACTTCAGGATCGGCGACGTATCGAACGTGGCCATTCGCGGCCTGGACGGATGCAACTACATCGACAAGGTCGCAGATGCGGCCCACCAGATACAGCACGGCGACATTGTCATAGAGAGCGAAGTGGACAGGGTCTACCTCGACACCGAGGCCGACTGCATCATCGAAGACCGCGGCCTGAAACGCGCGATAAGAATCGCCAAGCAAGGGAGCCACTCAACCGTCGTCTGGAACCCCTGGGTGGAAAAGGCGGAAAAAATGGGCGACCTCGGCGAGGACGGCTATCGCGCCATGGTCTGCGTGGAAAGCGCCAATGCGCTCGACAACGTGGTCAGCATTGCCCCGAACGAAACGCATCACCTGTCCGTGATCTACAGCGTCGAGCCTTTGGACTGACAATCAGCAGTATCAAATAAAGCAGACTTCGGAGGCAATATGTTCAAGGACCTGGATCTCCAGCAAATTACCGATCACTACGTCATCCCGTGGGGCATCAATATCCTCATGGCTATTGCCATCTTTATCATCGGCCGCTGGCTTGCACGGATGCTGCTGAGCGTGACTGACAAAATGATGACGAAAACAGGCATGGACCCGATGCTGGTCAGCTTTATTCATTCCATTCTCAATGCCTTACTGCTGCTTTTAATCATCATTGCGTCCATCGACCGGCTGGGCGTCAATACCACATCATTCATTGCCCTGATCGGCGCTGCCGGACTTGCCGTAGGTCTTGCCCTGCAAGGCTCGTTGCAGAATTTTGCCGCTGGCGTGCTGCTTATCTTATTCAGGCCGTTCAAGGTAGGTCACTTTATCGAGGCGGCCGGAGCAGCAGGCGTTATTGAGGAAATCGGTATTTTCAGCACCTGCATGAAGACGGGCGACAATCGTGAAATCATTATTCCGAACGGCGCAATCTACGGCGGCATCATTACCAACTACTCGGCTCGCGATACTCGCCGCATCGATATGGTGTTCGGTATCGGCTATGACGCCGATATCCGCAAGGCAAAAGAGATCATGCAAGGCATTCTCGATGCGGACGAGCGGATTCTCAAAGAGCCGGAGCCATTGATTGCCGTTGCAGAGCTGGCCGACTCAAGCGTGAACTTCAATGTTCGTCCATGGGTCAATTCCGCCGATTACTGGAACGTGAGGTTCGATGTCACTGAAAAAATAAAACTGGCATTCGATGCGCAGGGCATTTCAATTCCCTTCCCGCAAATGGATGTGCATATCGACAAGTCGGAGTGAAATCGCCCTGTCATTCAGTGCCCCGAACTTCATCCGGATATGACCACTTCCCGTGTCTGGGCTGACACTCAGTTCGAGTCCGGCCTGGCAAGCCAGGTTGAACACGAAATTGCGTATATCAAAATAAAAAATACGAGGCCCGAAGGCCTCGTAGTACTACGAACTACTTACCTCTTCTGGAGAGGGGGACTTGACTTGCACCTTATCGTGCTCAGTCACAGTCGTTCTGGAAGGAAGTTTGGCATGAGCGATGCACTCTAGCCAACACCTTTTAACTAATAGGGGAAAGACCAATATTGTGAGTGAACCAACGATGAATAGGTTATCCAAACGGTTGAAACGAGTATAAGTAGCGCCACAAAAACGTAGAGCGCCGAATTCGGCTGAGTGGATCCTGATTGTTTATTCATGATTTGCTCCTCCAATAGTTAGTTGAAGTAATTCCGAAAAACACTTAGTTCATAATTCCCATCCGACTGTAAAACGATAAAAATAACCAGGATATTTCAATGGCATCTGTACTGGATACCGGAGGTATCCCGCCTATTTCACTCCTGTAAAAGTATTAGGGCTTATTCAGCAAAAATAATTCCATATTTTTTGGATAAAAAACGTAGCTGGGTATAGCTGTATTTACCCTGTTTGAGGCTGTACGTAGCTGCAAACAGGAAAGCCTTAGGGTCAGGCCTTACATTTTGTACGTCGCGCAATGTAAATTGTAAGGCCTGACCCTGATAGCACTATACATCCAAGTAACACGGGGCTATTTATTTCGACATATATACCGTTATGGCTGCCAGGCCGACAGCGCTAATGGCAGTCAGAAAATCCCAAAACGGCTTATAGTGATCTAACCAATCCAAAACAATTCCGTCCCTGATGTTGTGGCAAATAAATCACGGATGATTGCGAATCCCCGTTCAAGCAATATGGGAGTTGGAAATCCAATGCCGCACAATCTAGCACCATTTCCCATTCGTCACCATAGACCAAAAGATATAGGGCTTTTCTGGAAGGCCGCGTGTTGCCACTCAAAATGAAACGACACCCTGAAAAAGGTACCGTTATGTTTAGCCCATGGGCAGTCTAGCAATTGGTCGGCTGGTGAGTCCGTGACGTTGCAGGCTGGGCACTCTCCGGCTTGTCGATGATGATGTGTTTTTTGTAGGGCCAGGACATGGCCATGAAGTCTTCCTTTGAATCCTTGATTATCGATTTCGAGAAGGCACTATCTATGCGCAGCCATTTTTCACGCAATTCATCCGACAGCCCGGCTTCCCGGATAGCTTCATCCAGCAGGTGGCGGCGCAGATCGAACAGTTCCGGCGTGATATACATGGTTTCATGCGCAGTCTTCAAATCTTTCCCCATGTATGTGACGTCGCCCCCCATCTTCTCGCCCATAAACGATGTCTGCCGATCTTCTATGGCGGACTGGCTGTGTCCGGCAAAGAACTGGCCCAGCCACGGGTGGGCATACACCTTGTCGTAAAAGATCTTGTGCACCCTTTGCAGAGTTGGAAGGCCACCGACAGCATCAAATAAAGTTTGTTTCATGTTGGCTGCCCTGTCGGTAGTGATTTCTGCGGATATTCAAAAGATCGCTGCATGACCGGAAAGCTGCATGCCATTTACTTCAGCGAAGCAATGAATTTCGCCAGGCTGTCTACGTCGGCATCCGAAAGCTGGCTGCCGCCGCGCGGCGGCATGACGCCGAATTTCCAGCCGAAGCTGCCGCCGGCCTTGATGTGCGCGGCAATGGTGGCGGCTGCCTTGGCATCACCCTTGTATTTCGCGCCAACATCTTTCCAGGCCGGACCGACCAGTTTGCTGTCGATCTTGTGGCAGGCGAGGCAGTTGCCCTTTCCTGCCAGGGCCAGCGCCTGATCCTTGGTGAGAGTAGCTGCATTTCCGGCCGGGGCCGGGGCCGCGGGTGCTTCCGCTTTGGCTATGGGGGCCATGGCTACCGGCGTAGCCGGTTTCGTTTCGCTGACAGGTTTGGCTGTTGTGGTTTCCGGGCGGGGCTCTGTAGATTGTTCATCCATGGCGGGTGCCGCCGGTTCGACTGCCTTGGGTGCAGCGGCCTGCGGGGTGGGTTGCGCGGCAACAGGCGCGGCTTCCCCACTGTTTTTGCTGCAAGCCGTTACGCTTAACAGAGTGGCTGCGGCAACTAATAAAAGTATCCTGGACATGGCCGTGCTCCTTGTGATTTGTTGGAACGCTTCCATTGTCAGCAGATGGGAACGGAATAGCAACTGCAACGTTGGCCGGGTTATCCCTGCCCCGTCCGCTTCCGCGTGTTGCGGAACTTCTATTTCTCCAGCGTCGCTTTCTCGATGAGCACCTTGTAGGCATAACCCGCGCCGAAATCCTGGTCGACATTGACCACGCCCCTGGCCGTCACGACATCGCCCACTTTGGTATCGTCCGTGGTGGTCACGAGAATGCTGTCCGTCCCGTCCGCTATGGAGCCGGAACCGTCGCGCAGGTGCACCCAGTTCTTGTCCATGATGTCTGCGTTGTATTTAATGACCCTGCCGCGAACTGCTACCGTTTTACCTTTCAGCTCATGTGCCTTGTTCACGATCTCCGCGACCGTCATGGCGTTCGCGCCGCTGGCTTTGGCAACGGGCGCCATACTCACCGTATCCGGTTGCTTGCGGGGATTGATGGAAAAAGAATCGCCCAACGAGGGTGGGCCTGCAGGGCTGTTAGCCGCGCCCGCCAGAGTGCCGAGCAGGATCTTCTTGAAATTCCGTTTCAGCGATTTGCTGTAGAAGTTCTGCATGACGATCGCGTTCTGGACCGTGACGGTATCGCCCTTCTTGACCGGCGCCTCGAGCACTGCCGCCCATTCTTCGCCGTCCTTGGTCGCAAGGTGCAGGTAAGTGAAATGATCGACGCTCTTTACCTCGAGGACTTTGCCTTTGACAACGACCGCGCCTGACGCAGGAGGCATATTGTCCCCGGCGGCCCAGGCCAGCGATGTGCCAAGGATCATGCAGATTGCCAATAGAAATTTCATGGTTGGATACACTTTCGATTGATTATGATTTTTGGATCCGGATCATGAGCAGGCTAGCCCACCCACTTGCGCGCATTCTGGAACATGCGCAACCACGCCCCATTCTCCTGCCAATCCGAGGGATGCCATGAGTTCTGCACGGCGCGGAACACGCGCTCGGGGTGCGGCATCATGATGGTGAAGCGGCCGTCCGGCGTGGTCAGGCCGGTGATGCCCTGCGGCGATCCGTTCGGGTTGAGCGGATAGGTTTCGGTGGGCTTACCGTAGTTGTCCACGTAGCGCAGCGCCACCAGCGGCTGTACGGCATTCAGCTTCGCGGCGCTACTGAAATCGGCATAGCCTTCGCCGTGCGCGACCACGATGGGCATACGGCTGCCGGCCATGCCGTCTAGCAGGATGGAGGGCGATTGCTGCACTTCCACCATTACGAAACGCGCCTCGAACTGCTCGGACTGGTTGCGCGCGAAATGTGCCCAGTTTTCCGCGCCGGGGATGATCTCGTGCAGATTGCTCATCATCTGGCAGCCGTTGCACACGCCCAGCGCAAAGGTATCGCTGCGCTGGAAGAAGGCCTCGAACTCGTCGCGCGCGCGGGGGTTGAACAGGATGGACTTGGCCCAGCCCTCGCCCGCGCCCAGCACGTCGCCGTAGGAAAAGCCGCCGCAGGCCGCCACGCCCTTGAAATCGGCCAGCTTGACGCGGCCGCTGATGATGTCGCTCATGTGCACATCCACCGCGCGGAAGCCGGCACGGTCGAACGCGGCGGCCATTTCCACCTGGCCGTTCACGCCCTGCTCGCGCAGGATGGCGATGTTGGGACGCGACTTGAGCAGCGCCGGCGCGACCGGATTTTCATTTACGTCGTAAGTAAGTTTTACCTGCATGCCGGGATCGTTGGCATCAAGGGTGCTGTCATATTCCTGCTGCGCGCAGACCGGGTTGTCGCGCAGCTTCTGCATCTGCCAGGTGGTCTCGGACCAGGTGCGGCGCAACACGATGGCGTTCTCGCTGTATAACTGCTTGCCGCCACGGGTGATGGTGATAGTGCCGCCCGCATTGAGGGTGGCGACTTCATGCACCGAACTCAGGCCCGCTTCGTCGCAATGCACGAAAATTTCCGCCAGGTCGTCGCGGCGCACCTGCACCAGTGCGCCGAGCTCTTCGTTGAACAGGATGGCGAGATCCTCGCCGTGCAATTCGTCCAGATTGATGTCCAGTCCGATGTGCGAAGTAAACGACATCTCGCACAGCGCAGCCAGCATGCCGCCGTCCGAACGGTCATGGTAGGCGAGCAGCCTGCCCTCGCGATTGAAACGCTGGATCAGTTTGAAGAAATCCCGCAGCTTGTTGGCATCGTCCACGTCGGGAGCGGCATTGCCGACCTGTTTGTACACCTGTGCCAGCGCCGATCCGCCGAGGCGGTTCTTGCCCTGCCCCAGGTCGAACAGCAGCACCACGGTATCGGTGTCCGCCACCAGTTGCGGGGTCAGTGTCCGGCGCACGTCGGGGCACGGCGCGAAGGCGGAGACGATCAGCGACAGCGGCGCAGTGACCGCTTTCTTGTCGCCGTTGTCCTGCCATGTCGTCTTCATGCTCATCGAATCCTTGCCCACGGGAATGCTGATGCCCAGTTCCGGGCACAGCTCCATACCCACCGCGTGCACGGTGTCGAACAGCACGGCATCTTCACCGTGGTGCCCGGCCGCGGCCATCCAGTTGGCGGAAAGTTTGATGTCGCCGATGTTGTCGATGCGCGCGGCGGCGATGTTGGTGATTGCCTCGCCGATGGCCATGCGCCCGGAGGCCGGGCCGTCGATCACCGCAATGGGGGTGCGCTCGCCGATGGCGAAGGCTTCGCCGAGATTGGTGTTGTAGCCCATCGAGGTCACTGCCACGTCGGCCACCGGCACCTGCCACGGGCCGACCATCTGGTCGCGTGCGGTGAGGCCACCCACGGTGCGGTCGCCGATGGAGATCAGGAAGGTTTTATCCGCCACTGCGGGCAGGCGCAGCACGCGTTCCAGCGCTTCGCGCAGTTCGATGCCGGTAGTGTCGAAGGCGTGCAGTTTCGGCTTTTCGTGCGTTACCTTGCGCGTCATTTTCGGTGGCTTGCCGAGCAGCACCGACAGCGGCATGTTCACCGGGTGGTTGTTGAATTCGTCGTCATGCACGGTGAGCTGCTCACCGACGGTGGCGTGGCCGATCACCGCGAACGGGCAGCGCTCGCGCTCGCACATTGCAGTGAATTCGTCCAGTTGCTCCGGCGCGATCGCCAGCACGTAGCGTTCCTGCGCCTCGTTGCTCCATATCTGCATCGGCGACATGCCGCGCTCCTCGGACGGCAGCTTGCGCAACTCGAGGCGTGCACCCTTGCCGCCGCCGTGCACCAGTTCCGGCAATGCATTGGAAATGCCGCCCGCACCGACGTCGTGTATCGACAGGATGGGATTGCGCTTGCCCAGTTGCCAGCAGCGGTCGATGACTTCCTGCGCGCGGCGCTGCATCTCGGGATTGCCGCGCTGCACCGAATCGAAGTCGAGGTTTTCGGCATTGGCGCCGGTATCCATGCTGGAAGCCGCGCCGCCGCCGAGGCCGATCAGCATGCCGGGACCGCCGAGCTGGATCAGCAGCGCACCGGCCGGCAACGGGTGCTTGTGGGTGTGTTCGGCCCTGATGCTGCCGAGGCCGCCGGCCAGCATGATCGGCTTGTGATAGCCGCGCACTTCGCCGTTGACCTTTTCCTCGAAGGTGCGGAAATAGCCGGCCAGGTTGGGGCGACCGAATTCGTTGTTGAATGCCGCGCCACCGATGGGGCCGTCGATCATGATCTGCAGCGCGGAGGCGATGCGCCCCGGCTTGCCGTAAGGGTGCGTCTCCCACGGCTGCTGGTAGCCGGGGATGTTCAGGTTGGAAACCGAGAAACCGGTCAACCCGGCCTTGGGTTTGGAACCGGAGCCGGTCGCGCCCTCGTCGCGGATTTCGCCGCCCGCCCCGGTCGCCGCACCGGCAAACGGCGCAATCGCCGTGGGATGATTGTGTGTCTCCACCTTCATCAGGATGTGGGTCAGCTCGCGGTCGAATTCGTAGCCGCCGCCGTCGCGCGGGTAAAAACGCTCGACCTCGGCACCCTCGATCACCGAGGAATTGTCGGAATAGGCCACCACCGTGCCCTGCGGATGCAACTGGTGGGTGTTGCGGATCATGCCGAACAGCGACATTGCCTGCTGCTCGTCGTCGATGATCCAGTCGGCATTGAATATCTTGTGGCGGCAGT
>CAZMSI010000040.1:0-11952 GCA_964568895.1 uncultured Sideroxydans sp.
TCTGGAAGTAATCTTCGTACTGATCAACGGCGGAATCCTCTGGCTGCTGTTCAGGGAAAAAAAGGAACAGGATCTCTCTCCCGAAGATGTTGCAAGGCTTATGAAGGAATTACAAAGACATTAGCGAAAGTCCCTCCCCGCGCCCCGTCTGACTGTCCTCGCCAATCCCTCACTAAAGCCCTCGCTCTCCTTTATTATTCTTTGTGCAATAATTCTGCAACAATGAAGAAATATTCTGAATTCCCTGTCTGGTATGACAAAAACACTAAAGGCACCACACCAACAATGATGACAACCGACAAGTTACACCATACCCGTCTGATGACGGCCATCATGCTGTTGTCGTTGCTGAGCGCCTGCACCCTGATGCCCAAAAATTGGGGGCACGGAACAAGCGCAGATTCCCCTGCGCAGGCTGCAAAGGGGGAAGCGACGACAGTCGCCAAAATAATCCCGGCACGCCAGGAAATAACTCCGGCAAGCAGTATCGAGAAAAACGGACTCTCCATCAGCTACAGCCTGAAAACCATACACGGCAAACATGAAAAACTGCTGCGCCTTACGCTGATCTTCAAGAATCAGGCCAACCGGAACAGGCATATATGGCCTCATATCGCCATTATGGATGCGCAAGGCAAGCGCGTCAGCTCATACTCCCTGAAAACACTGCGCCGCATAATGTCACGCCAGGCCGGACAAGTGTCCGAGCAGTGGGCCGACATGTACTGGATCAAGCCCAGCTATCGCATTCCTCCCAATGGCATAGCCATAGGCGAACTGGTGTATCACAGCAAGCAGCTCCATTTCCCGATGAAGCTGACCGTGAGAATTTACAAGGACTACTACCGGTTCACCGCCGAGCAATAATTCCGGCATCGCAGGCGCCTGACATGCAGCCGGTCGATTCAAACATATCATTGACGCCAATCCACCTGCCTCACACATGTCGTTGACCGGACCGACTAATGGATTATCATGGCAGCCATGCCCCGCTTGCCGCTACGCATATTGCTCTTCATCGCTGCGTTCGTGTTCATCGCGACGATCATCCAGCTGGGCATATTGACCCTTGCGCTCGACAAACTCGGCCTGTCTGCCGATTCCGCCACACTATTGTTCATCACCATCCTGGCCGGCAGCATGCTCAATCTGCCATTGTTCAGCATGAGCGGCGAGTCATCCGGGAATGAAGAAGAAACAGAAGAACCCGCCCTACCGCCGCCTCCACTTCCCGGCTTCATCCGCAATACGCCACCATACACCGGGAAAACGCAAATCATGGCCAATGTCGGCGGCTGTGTGGTGCCGGTAGCGTTCTGCCTGTATCTGCTGCACCACAATTCGATAGGCAGTTTTCACCTGTTGCTCGCCATAGCCACGGTCACCTTCCTCAGTTATTCGAGCAGCCGACGTCTGCCCGGGATCGGCATCGGAATCCCCATCCTGCTGGCACCCATTGCCGCCGCACTGGTTTCCATCCTGCTTGACCCCGCACATGCCGCACCGCTCGCCTATATCAGCGGCACGCTGGGTGTACTGATCGGCGCCGACCTGCTCCACCTCAAGGATATCCAGCAACTGAAAGTTCCCTTCGCCTCCATCGGCGGAGCCGGCAGTTTTGACGGAATTTTCATCACCGGCATCGTGGCCGTGCTGCTTGCCTAGCAAACTGGACGCACTTGCTGCAGAATGTAGTCACGGTCGGCATCTATTTAACAATTGTCGGGAGAATGCATGGTAGATGAATCGCTCAAACGCTTACTGGACGCCGAAGCCAGGGCCGAAGACATCATCGCCCGTGCCGATGCGGAACGGCAGCGGGTCATCGAACAGGCACGCCACGAAGCCCGTGAAGCCGAGCAGCAGCATGCACAACGCATCGCCGATATCCACGCTTCCTTTCTGTCGCAGGCAGAACAGCGCGCGCAACAGACCATTGCCGAACTGAAGCGGCGGCACGGCGAACGTTCGGCGGCGTTGCAAAAAGCGGCCGAACAGCGTAAACGGCAGGCCATTGAGGCCGCAATCGCACTGTTGACCATCACAGACCAGGACACGCCATGAGCACCGCGCAGTATGCCTACCTGCATGCGCGCGTCAGCCTGCTCGCCGGGAAGCTGCTCGGGCAGGAGCAAATCCAGACACTGATCGGCCAGTCCGGCACGCCGATCCCGGTGCCGCAGGAGGGCGCCGTAACGGCCAACTTAACGGATACCGCGATTGACGCCGCAGCCCTGCAATACGCCGGCGACCTCGACCAGAACAACGTCACCATTCTGCTCAGGGAACTGGCGGTACTGATCCGTCCGCTGTCCGGCGCATCGCGCGACCTGCTCGGCTACTGGGCGCACCGTTTCGAACTCAGCAACCTCAAGGCGATCATCCGCGGCAAGATGGCCGGACAACCGCAACAGACGATCGAAAACCAACTGCTGGATATGGGAGGGTTTACCCGCCTGCCTACTGCCGAACTACTGCAAAGCGACAGCCCGGCAGAACTGCTGCGCCGCCTGGAACAGACGCCCTATGCCGACATCGCGCGCCAGGCGCGCCGCCTGCTGGAACAGGGCGAAGCCCTGTTCGCCCTCGATGCCGCCATTGACCGGCGCTATTATGCCGGCCTGTCGCGGCGCGGCAATGAGATCGGCAATCGTGCCGGCCAGATACTGCGTAGCGTTATCGGCAGCGTGATCGACCGCGTCAACCTGGTGTGGCTGCTGCGCTACCGTTTCGCCTACAATCTGCCGCCGGCCCAGGCTTACTATCTGCTGATTCCCGCCAGCCAGCGCCTGAGTTCGCAACAACTGCAGCAACTGGCGCAAAGCGCCACTTTCGAGGATGCCATCGCCAACCTGCCGCGCCCTTACGACAGGCTGCTGGAAGGCGCCCGCAATACCACTGAAGTCACGCTGCGGCTGGAATTTGAAACCTGGCGCATCTCCCAAAGCGCATTGCGCCACAGTTCGTTCAATGCAGCGCGTGCGCTGGCCTACATGGTGCTGCGCGAACGCGACCTGCGCCGGCTGCGCGCCATCGTGCGCGGACGCAACCTGAAAGCGCCGCCCGACCTGATCCGCGCCGCGCTTGGCCTGCCACTGCCGGAAGGCGCGGAACCGAAACTGGACGAGGTGTAGGAGCGCGCAATGTTCAAACCCCTGCCCATGTTGCGCATCGACCTCAGTCTGATCAAGGACGATGCCCCCAAGACGGCTCTGCTGCTCGCCAATTTCGCCAGTTTCGCGCCGGAGATCACCGAAATCTTTCCGGAAAACCTGCCGGAACTGCCGGGCGAAAGTTACCGTCGCATCTACAGCGAAAATAAATCGCGCCTCGACAAGATCGTCGACCATTACGGTATCGCCATCCCGGAAACCGTCGACGAGCCGATGCAACCGGTCAGCCTGGAACAATTGAACGAACTCGGCGTCTGGCTCAAGCAGGTCTGGCAGCAATGTTCTGAAGACCAGGAACGCATGCGCCAGGTGCACGAGGATCGCCGCCATGCCGGACAATTGCTGCGCGCACTCGAGCAGTTCATGGATATCAACATCGACCTGACGCGACTGCAGAAAAAAGGGGAGTTGCTGGACGTGCGCGTGGGAGCGCTGCCGCTGGCAAACATCAGGCGCTTCGAAGAAGCGCTTCATCTTGCCGGCTATATCGCCATCCGCTTTTTTACTACTGCCGAGATGATCCACCTGATCATCGCCGGCGCCACCGGCCAGGCAGGCGACATCGAGCGCGTGCTGCAGGCTGCAGGCTGGCGCCCCACCGACATCCCGGAAGAATTTCACGGCCATCCTGCCGAAGTGCGTAAGGAGTTGACCGCACGCATGGCGCATCTCGACGAACAATACGCGCATGAAGAACAACAGCGCAACGCACAAGCCGCAGAGCCCGGATTCCATGCACGTCTGCTCGATGCGGCACAGACCCTGATACGTGCCGCGCCCTATGCGGAACTGGCAAAACTGATGCGTGGCCGCGGCGAACTGGTCACCGTCAGCGGCTGGATACCGAGCAATGAGTTGCCGCACCTGCAGGAAATGCTGCAACAGAATCTGGGCGAACATTTCATGCTGCGCTCGCGCGAACCGCGCAACGATGAGCGCCCGCTGGTACCTTCGCTGATCACCCATAACCGCTGGCTGCGCCCGTTCGCCAGTCTGGTGCTGAATTACGGTGTGCCGCACTACGGCGAGGTCGACCCCACCATTCTGTTCGCCATTTCCTTCGTGATGATGTTCGGCATGATGTTCGGCGATATCGGCCACGGCCTGGTCATTGTCTTAGCCGCCCTGCTGCTGCACAAGCGCCTCGGCCACTACACTCCGCTGGTGGTAACAGTCGGCATGACTTCGGCATTTTTCGGCGTGTGCTACGGTAGCGTGTTCGGCTATGAACATCTTGTTCCCGCGTTGTGGCTGTCGCCGCTGACCGATCCGATGCGCATGCTCGGCGTGGCGCTGGGCTGGGGCATCGCCTTCATTCTGATATCGACCCTGCTGACCATCCACAATCGCATTGCCGATGGGCGCCTGCGCGAGGCGCTGCTCGACAGCCGCGGCGGTGCCGGCCTGCTGCTGTATCTGGGTCTGCTGGGCGGTGCATGGCAGGTCTTCACCACCGGACACTTCGGCATACTAGCCCCGCTACTGGTATGCACGGCACTCGCCGCCATATTTTTCTATACCTGGCAGCACAACCGCGGCACCGCCCTGGTGGAACGCCTGTTGATCGTGCTGGTGGAAGGGTTCGAAGCCATCATGGCATATATTTCCAACACCCTGTCCTTTCTGCGTCTGGCTGCATTCAGCCTCAATCACGTGGCGCTGGCGATCGCCGTCTTCACTGTGGGCGATATGGTGCACATCGCGGGCTACTGGCTGATCGTGGTGCTGGGCAATATTCTCATTCTGGTGCTGGAAGGCGCGATTGTCGCCATCCAGGCCTTGCGTCTGGAATACTATGAAGGATTTTCCCGCTTTTACAGCGGGGATGGGCGGCCGTTTCGCCCGCTCACGCTGGGCGGCAAACGCAAGCTGGCATTGCAGGATTGATGGGATTACTGGATCGTTAATTAGAAAGGAGCAACCATGTACTGGCTCATCGCGATAATCGGATTGAATCTGCTCGGCACCCTCGGGCTGGGTGCCTGGCTCGAGTTCCGCCCGATACAGGATGGCGCGCGCGTGCAGCGCTGGTGGAAAGGCACACTGGCAACCAACTTGCTGGTGTTTGCCGGAGCCAGTCTTGCGCTGCTGGTGACGGGCATTGACACTGCGCTGGCACAGGAGACGGCCGCCGCGCACGGCGAAATCTCCACCGGGCTGGGACTGGCATTGCTTGGCGCCGGCCTGCCGACGGGCCTGGCAGCATTCGGTGCGGGCCTGGCCGTGGGGCCGGTAGGCGCCGCCTCACTCGCAATTATTTCGGAAAAACCGGAAATGTTCGGCCGCACCTTGATCTACCTCGGCCTCGCCGAGGGGATTGCCATCTACGGCCTGGTGGTCACCATCCTGCTGCTCGGGAAAATCGCGTGAATGCAGCACAACAAACCATGCTGGCCGCGCCAGCGCGCCTGATCGCGCTGGGCAGCGCCGGGCTGATGGAAGGCTTCGAGCTGATCGGCTTCGAGACCATTGCCGATCCCGCGCCGGAGATGGTGGAAGACCTGTTCCGGGAATTGCTGCGCAAACAGCAGGCGGCGCTGGTGGTGATCGAACACCGCCTTGCCGAAAATCCCGGCCGCCACCTGATGCGTGCGCAGCACGAAGGCGGCCGCATTGTAATCACCGAAATTCCGGAAATTCACTTGTCGCACGGCTACCACTCGCGCGTGGAAAGCCTGGTGCAAAGCGTGCTGGGCGCATCCGCACTGGAGGGCGAGGAATGAGCGACGGCCACACAATCGGCGGACTGGAATCGGCGCTGCTGGCCCGCGCCGAAAAGCTTGCCGCGGAATACCTGGCCGGCGGGCAGCATGTGCGCCAGCAAATCCTCGCCGACAACAACCAGCGTCTGCATATCGAGGAGGAACGCGAAGTGCTGGTCGCCAAGGCACACGCCGAACGCGTTTACCAGCAGCGGGTACAGGCGGCGGAACTCGGTCTGCGCGCCGAACTCGACCACGTGCGCTGGAACCTGGTCAACAGCGTGCTCGCCAACCTGCCCGGGCGCCTGTCCGAACTGGCACAGAATGAAGCACGCTACCTGCCGCTGCTGCTGGCCTGGCTGCGTGAGGGAGCGCAGGCTATCGAACGCGACCATCTGGTGGTGCAGGTCAACGCACGCGACCTGCCATTGCTGCAACGTGACTGGAACAACTACGCGCAGGAAGCTGCACCGAAAAAGCATCTGGAATTGTGCGAGCAAACGCTGAACTGCATCGGCGGCGTGCTGATCACAAGCAGCGACGGCGACATCTGTTTCGACAACACATTCGAGGGGCGCATGGAAAAATTCAGCGAGGCACTGCAGGGCGCCATCGCCGACCAGCTGATCCCGGCCGGAGAAGCTCACCATGGGTAAGGTCGTCGAAATCAACGGACCGCTGGTCACCGTCGAGCTGGCCGACGTACCCAATGGTGAACAGGTCAAAATCGGCAAGTTGAACCTGATGGGCGAGGTCATCGCGCGCCACGGCGATCACGCACTGGTGCAGATGTACGAACCTACCGAATCGCTGCGCCCTGGCGAGCCTGTGAAGGCGCTCGGCCACCCGTTGTCGGTGGAACTCGGACCGGGACTGCTCGGTGGCATTTTCGACGGCGTGCAGCGTCCGCTACTGGAGCATGCCAAGCAACACGGGGATTACATACCGCGCGGCGTGCATATTCCATCGCTGGATCGCAGAAAGTTATGGCACTTCGAACCGCAACCCGACCTGAAAGGCGGTACGCGCATCGAAGACGGGGCGGTGCTGGGCACGGTGCAGGAAACGCCGACCATCGTCCACCGCATACTGGTACCGCCCGGTATGGGTGGGGAACTGCAGGATATTGCAGCGGCTGGCACGGTCACCGTGGACACGGTAATTGCGCACGTCAAAAACGAAAGCGGCGAAACGCAGGAACTCAAGCTGTTCCACCGCTGGCCGGTGCGCAATCCGCGTCCTTACCGCAACCGCGACAATGCGGTAGAGCCGCTGCTCACCGGACAACGCATACTCGACACTTTCTTCCCGCTGGTAAAAGGCGGACGCGCCGCGGTGCCCGGTCCGTTCGGCGCCGGCAAGACCATCGTGCAACAGCAGATCGCGCGCTGGGCCGACGCCGACATCGTGATCTACGTCGGTTGCGGCGAGCGCGGCAACGAACTGGTCGATATCCTCGAATCCTTCCCGCAGCTCACCGACCCCAACACCGGGCGCTCGCTGATGGAGCGCACGCTGCTGGTGGCCAACACTTCCAACATGCCGGTAGTCGCACGCGAAGCGTCGATCTACGTCGGCGCCACGCTGTCCGAGTATTACCGCGACCAGGGTTACAACGTGGTGATGGTAGCCGACTCCACCAGCCGCTGGGCGGAAGCCCTGCGCGAAGTTGCGGGCCGCCTGGGGCAGATGCCGGTAGAGGAAGGCTATCCCGCCTACCTCGCCTCGCGCCTGGCCGCGTTCTACGAACGTGCCGGACGCGTCACTACGCTGGCCGGCAGTAGTGGTTCGATCACGCTGATCGGTGCGGTATCGCCACCCGGCGGCGATTTCTCGGAGCCGGTCACCAGCCACACCAAGGAAATCATCCAGACCTTCTGGGCGCTCTCTAAAGAACTGGCCGATGCACGCCACTACCCTGCCGTAGACTGGATGGAAAGCTTCTCCGGCTACGTCTCCAGCTGTAGCGACTGGTGGGCAGACAACATCGACCCGCGCTGGGAGGAACATCGCGCCGAAGCAATGGGTATTCTGTCACAGGCCGACGAACTGGCGCGCATCGTGAACCTGGTCGGCCCCGAAGCGCTGTCGCCGCAACAGCGCTGGGCACTGCAGGGTGTGTCACTGTTCAAGGAAGGCTTGCTGCAACAAAGCGCGCTCGATCCGGTGGACAGCTACTGCTCGCCGCAGAAGCAGTTTGCGCTGCTCGACCAGATGCTGACGATTTACCGGCGGGGACTGAAGCTGCTGGAACAAGGCGTGCCGGTACAGGAGCTGCTGCGCATGCCGCTGCTGGCACAAGTGCAGCGGTTGAAAAGCAGCTACGGCAACGATCAGCTGGATGGTTTGCGCGACTTCGCGGCGCAAACCGAAACAGAATTCAACCAGCTGTCCGACGAATATGCGCAACATGGAAAGGCAACGGCGATGGATGGAGAACGCGCATGAGCGGCAAGGAATATCGTCTGGCTTCGGCGGCACGCAACGGACTGCTGTATATGCGCGGCGTGCCCGGCGTGGCACTGGGCGACCGCGTGGTGGTGCGCGACCACGTCGGGCGCCGCCGCAACGGCCAGGTGATCCGCACTTCAAACGAGGTGGTGCTGATCCAGGTACTGGAAGGTACCGACGACCTCGATCTGGAACGCACCTGGGTACGCTTCCTCGACCAGCCGTTCGAAATTCCGCTGAGTCCGGACATCCTCGGCCGTGTACTCAACGGCCTGGGCCAGCCGCGCGACGACCGACCGCCGTTATTCTCGCGGCTCAAGCGCAACGTCAACGGCGCGCCGGTGAATCCTGCCGCACGCGCCTATCCGCGTGAATTCATCCAGACCGGCATCTCCGCTGTGGACGGCCTTAACTCGCTGGTGCGCGGCCAGAAGCTGCCGATCTTTTCCGGCTCTGGTCTGCCGCACAACCGGCTGGCTGCACAGATCGTCCGCCAGGCGCGACTGCCCGGCGACGAATCACAATTCGCCGTGGTGTTCGCGGCGATGGGCGTGT
This sequence comes from uncultured Sideroxydans sp., assembly GCA_964568895.1. Lineage (GTDB taxonomy): Bacteria > Pseudomonadota > Gammaproteobacteria > Burkholderiales > Gallionellaceae > RI-121. The sequence continues at coordinate 8,882 of CAZMSI010000040.1, forward strand.
CATTCAGCGATGCGCATTTTTTCCGCGAAACCTTTTCCGAAAGCGGCGTGCTGCGCAACGTGGTGATGTTCCTCAACCTCGCCGACGAACCCAGCATCGAGCGGCTGATCCTGCCGCGTGCTGCGCTGACCGTGGCGGAATACCTTGCCTTCGACCTCGACCTGCACGTACTGGTGGTAATGACCGATATGACCCATTACGCCGAGGCGCTGCGTGAAGTCGCCACTGCGAAAGGCGATGTACCCGCGCGCAAGGGCTATCCCGGTTACCTGTATTCCGACCTGGCAGAAATCTACGAGCGCGCCGGACGCATCCGCGAACGCCACGGCTCGATCACCATGGTGCCGGTGGTATCCATGCCTTCGGACGACATCACCCACCCCATTCCCGACCTCACCGGTTACATCACCGAGGGGCAACTGGTGCTGAGCCGTACCCTCAATAATGAAGGCATCTATCCGCCAGTGGACATTCCGCCCTCGCTATCGCGCCTGATGAAGGACGGCATCGGCAAGCAGCACACGCGCGAGGATCACGGACGCCTCGCCGGCCAGCTCTACGCCGCCTATGCGCGGGCACTGGAAGTGCGCAACCTGGCATCGATCATCGGAGCGGATGAACTTTCGGAAACTGACCGCAACTATCTGGCCTTCGCCAAAGCCTTCGAACAACGTTTCGTCGGCCAGGGCGAAGACGAGGACCGCAGCATTATCGAAACCCTGAACCTGGCGTGGGACCTTCTGTCACTGCTACCTGCGGATGCATTGACCCGCGTCAGCGAAGCAGACTTGGCCAAATATCACCACTGGCAAAGCGCCGCGTCAGAAGATACCCCATGAAAAACCGGCTCAAGGTAAGTCCCACCAAGAACACGCTGCTCGCGCTGCGCCGCCACGTGGTGTCGCTGCAGCACGGCCACGACCTGCTGGAACGCAAACGCGAACTGCTCACCCGCCTGGTACACCAGCGCCTGAAAAAATATCGCGAACTGCGCGCCACGGTCAGTCACTCCCTGCGTCACGCCTACCACTGGCTGTCCATTGCCCACATGCGCATGGGCAATACCCAGTTGCGGCAGGCCGTGCTCGGGCTGCCGCCAGTGATGTCGGTGCACATACTGCCGCGCAGCAGCATCGGCGTCGAATATCCCACCGTGTCGGTGGAAAGCGCCCCGCTATTGCCGATCGGCCTGATGTGGACCGATTCAAGCTTTGACGAAGCGCGCAAGCTGATGACCGAAATCGCTGTACTGCTGGCGCAGCTGGGCGAAGCCGAGACTGCACTGTGGCGGTTGCTCACCGAACAGCGCAAGACGCAGAAGCGGGTCAATGCGCTCAAGTACAACGTCATTCCGCGCTACCATGCCACCATCCGCTACATCGAATCGGTGCTGTCGGAAGAAGAGCGCAATACGCTGTTCCAGCTCAAAGTGATGCGCGAGCAGGCAGAGGTATCTGCAGATAATTAGGATGGCAGCACAAAGCTGATACCCAGCCTGCGCTGATTCAGGCACAGGCTATTTCCGCTGTCTGGCAGCCTCGAACAGGCACACCGCCGCCGCAGCGGCAGCATTCAGCGACTCGATTTTGCCCGGCATTGGAATGAACACAGGATGGGCGACACGCAATAATTCCTCCGACAGGCCTGCCCCCTCATTGCCAATGGCAAAAGCAATATCCCCGTGCAGATCGCAGCCATAAAGGCTTTGTTTCGCCTGCAGCGACGCAGCATATACCCTGCCCTGGAATGTTTCGGCCACCGCCGACAGATCAGCCGATTCGTGAATACTTAACGCGAAGTGCCCCCCCATGCCGCCGCGCAGCACCTTCGGCGACCAGGCATCGGCGCAGCCTTTGGACAGGAACACCGCATCGCATCCGGCAGCCGCGGCAGAGCGCATCATCGAACCAAGATTTCCCGGATCCTGAATGTCTTCCAGCAGCAGGCAGAATCGGCTGTGCGCAGCGGTGAGTTTCGGCTTGGGCAATTCGACCAGCGCAAGGATGCCGGTCGGAGTCTTGAGTTCGGAAATTTCCTTTAGCAGGCTGTCGTCGAGTCGGGTCAACGACACGTCGGGAAGTTCATGGAGCAGTGCGGCAACTTCCGCGTCCTGCAGCGCGGCCGCATTCACCAGCAGTTGCTGCGGCTGCCCGCCCGCATCCAGATAAGCCTGCAACAGATGCCTCCCGTCCAGCAGCGTTTGTCCTGCCTTGCGCCGCTGGCGCGCGGAGGTGGCGAGCTTTTTCAGTTCCCTGAACAGCGGATTGTCGCGCGAAGTAATGTGCTTCACGGGTTCAGGCGGCGCTTTGTGCGTCCTGTTCCTGCGCTGGATCCAGCGCGCCCTCTGTTTCCGCTATCTGCCCTGCTTCCTGCACTTGTTCCGCTTCCTGCACTTGTTCCGCTTCCTCTATCTGTTCCGGCTCTTGTGCCAGGCCTGTTTCCGGCACCGACTCATCGGGCAACTGCTCCTGCTCCAGCAACCCGCTCATCTCATCCAGCGGTGGCAGATCCTGCAGTGAATGCAGATTGAGGTCATCCAGCAATTGTTTAGTGGTGGCATACAGCGATGGCCTGCCCGGCACGTCGCGGGTACCGACCACGTCGATCCAGCCGCGCGCTTCCAGCGTCTTGATGATTTGCGAGGATACCGTCACGCCGCGTATCTCTTCGATGTCGCCACGCGTCACCGGCTGGCGGTAGGCAATGATCGCCAGCGTTTCCATCACTGCGCGCGAGTAGCGCGGCGGCTTTTGCGGATTGAGCCGGTCCAGGTATTGCTGCATCTCCGGCTTCGCGCGGAAGCGCCAGCCGTTTGCCACACGGTTGAGTTCCACGCCACTGTCGGCATATTCCTGCGCCAGTTGCGCGATCATTTCTTCGATGAATCTATTTTCCAGCGGTGCCTCACTGAGTTTTTTCAATTCGGCCAGAGACAGCGGATCCTGCGCGGTCAGCAGCGCGGCTTCCAGCACGCGCATGAATTGTGCCGTGTCGACCGGCTCGGCGCTTTGCTCACTCTGCGGCGACAAGGTTTCGACTTGATCGGACATAGATGTTCCCCAGGGTTTCGG
>CAZMSI010000041.1:0-7871 GCA_964568895.1 uncultured Sideroxydans sp.
CAGCAACCTGATGAATCCGAAACAGGCGGAAAGCATCGAAAAGCTCACGCGCCAGGATTTCCCGAACGGCATACCGGCCTTCGGCACCGATGCGCTGCGCTTCACCTTCGCCAGCCTGGCCTCGCACGGACGCGACATCAAATTCGACTTCAGCCGTTGCGAAGGCTACCGCAATTTCTGCAACAAGCTGTGGAACGCCACGCGCTTCGTGCTGATGAATTGCGAAGGCCAGGATACCGGCCTGGATGAATCGCTGCCGCTGGAAAGCAGCACCGCAGACAGATGGATAATCTCCAGACTGCAACAGGCCGAGGCCGAGGTAGCCGAACACTTCAGGCATTACCGTTTCGACATGGCGGCACGCTCGATCTACGAACTGGTGTGGGATACCTATTGCGACTGGTACGTGGAGCTGGCCAAGGTGCAGATCGCCGGCGGCAACGACAACCAGCAGCGTGCCACGCGCCTCACCCTGGTACGCGTACTGGAAGCCATGCTGCGCTTGGCGCATCCGATCATCCCGTTCATCACCGAGGAGCTGTGGCAGAAGGTTGCGCCGCTGGCCGGCAAACAGGGTGACAGCATCATGCTGCAGCCCTGGCCGCAGTCCGACGCCTCGCGCATTGACCACACCGCGCTGGAACACATCAACCTGCTGCAGGAAATGGTCAATGCCTGCCGCAAGCTGCGCAGCGAAATGGGCTTGTCGCCCGCGCAGCGCGTACCGCTGCTGGCAGCGGGCGATGCCGAAACACTGCACGCCTGCGCCCCTTACCTGCAGGCGCTGGGCAAGCTGAGCGAGGTCGGCATCATGGACGAACTGCCGGATACCGACGCGGCCATCGCCATCGTCGGTAATTTCAGGCTGATGCTGAAGGTGGAAATCGACATCGCCGTCGAGCGCGAGCGCCTGGACAAGGAAATCGCCCGTCTGGCCGGCGAAATTGCCAAGGCGCAGGGCAAGCTGGGCAATGCCAACTTTGTCGAACGCGCCCCGGCGCAGGTAGTGGAACAGGAGCGCAGACGGCTGGAAGACTTCAATGCCACGCTGGAACAACTACAGGCACAGCGCGCCAAACTGGACTGATTATCCCGCGATTGCGCCGCCGGACTGCGCCCAGGCAACAATCCCGCCTTGCAGGTTGTATGCTTCTCCGAATCCCTGTGCCGCTGCAAATGCCGCCGCCTGTGCGGAACGACCACCCGTCTGGCAATAAAACACCGTCGGCACAGCGGCGTCCAGTTCATGCAGGCGCAGCGGCAGCAGATGCAGGGGCAGTTTGATCGTGCCGTCGATATGGCCACGCGCAATTTCGGCATCGGTGCGCACATCCACCAGCCGGATGTTTCCTCCTGCCAGCATGGCCCGCAGTTCCATTACGTCAATATTTCGGAATCCGTTCATAAACCAATTTCTCCAGGGTGAGCACTTCTCACTCGGCACCCTGATCGTTCAGCAAGTGCGAAATACGCGTGTTAGCCACTGCCAGCCGCTTCACCAGCATACGCAAAAAGGCATCGCTGAACCTGAAGCGACATCCGGACGAAGCGCTTTCCAGCGCATCCGGGTTAATTTCGATCAACGTCACTTCGGTTTTCGACTCCACATCCGTTGTTCGCCTGAATTCGTGCTCGGTGAGGTGCGCCATTTCACCAAAACAATCACCTTTGTGCAACAGGCTCAGCAACCGTCCCTGCTTGAGCACCTTGACTGTGCCGGAAGCGATAATGTAGAAAGCCAGCCCTTCCTCGCCCTCGTTGATGATGCGCTCGTCCTGATCCAGCTTGCGCCAAGTGCTGAGATGCAGCACTTCCCATAACTCGACTTCACTGAAATTCTCAAAAAATGCCAGGCTGCGCAAAGTGGCGAACTTTTCCGTGTCGAATATCTGTTTCTCTGCCGGTAAAGCGCTACTGAAAAAATGCACCAGGTCCTGTGCAAACTCGTCCCAGTGCTGGTAACGAACGGAACGATCCTTTTGCATCGCTTGTAGCACAATGGCATCCAGTTCCGGTGTAATCTCCGGACGAAAGTTGCTGGGCGGCTGCGGCTCGATGTTTATGATCTGGTAAATCATGCTGAAATTATTGCTGGCATCGAACGGCAGTTTGCCGGTAAGCAACCGGTACATCGTCACCCCGAGCGAATAGATATCGGTCTGATGGGTCAGCGACAACTCCTTGACCTGCTCCGGCGACATATAGGCCGGCGATCCCACCCCGCTTACCTGCGTCGTCTGCTGGCTTTCGATGATTGCCGCACCGAAATCGGAAATCTTGATGTCGCTTTCCCCCTGGAACAGTATATTGGCAGGCTTGATGTCGCGATGGATCACACCTTGACTTTGCGCGTATTCAAGCGCCTTGCTGCATTTGTAGACAATTTCCGCAACGGTGCTGATTGGCAACAGGTGATCCACCTCGGCATATTTTTCCAGCGTTTCGCCCGCAACGTATTCCATTACCATGTAGTTGGACTCGCCATCCACGACGGCATCGTATATTTTCACGATGTGTGGGTGCGACAACTTGCCGGCGAGCGCAGCCTCGTTGCGCAGCAGCTTGCCATAAGCCGCCGCACGGCTGCTGTCCCGCATGATGTCCTGCCGGAACAGTTTGAGCGCGACCTGCTGGTTGCTGAAAGGATCAAGAGCAAGAAACACCGTGCTTGTTGCACCGCTGCCCAGTTCCTTGATGATCTCGTACTTGCCGATCTTGTCCATTGATGGGTTTAGAACCAATAACGGCGGCCATTCTGCGGGTTTTGCGAAGCCATGTCCATAGCATCAACCGCAATGGGAACCGAAAGACAAACCGGCTATCATATCGCCATGCGCATATTTGCCTTTTTACTGCTATGCCTTCCGCTCCTCGCCGGCGCGGACGGCCTGCCCGATCTCGGCGATGCATCCCAGACAGCACTTTCGCCGGAGCAGGAGCGCCAGATCGGCGAACAGAGCATGCTGCGGATACGTGCCGACAAAAACTACCTGGGTGACAGTGAGGTCAACGACTATCTCAACCGCCTGGGTTACCGGCTGGCATCCAACAGCAACGACCCCAGCCAGCAATTCGAATTCTTCGCCATCAACGACGACAACATCAATGCCTTCGCGTTGCCGGGCGGTTTTATCGGGGTCAATACCGGCCTGATCATCCTTGCCCAGAGCGAATCCGAGCTCGCTGCGGTGCTGGCACATGAAATTGCCCACGTCACCCAGCACCATCTGGCGCGCATGGTGGCCAACCAGAAAATCGATTCGCTGACCACGATGGCCGCTATCGCAGTCGCCATTCTCGCCGCCCGCACCAACCCGCAAGCCTCGCAGGCCGCCATCGTCGGCGCAGGGGCAAGCAGCATGCAGCGGCAATTGAACTTTACCCGGGCAAACGAGCGGGAAGCAGATCGCATCGGCCTCACAACGCTGGAGAAAGCCGGGTTCGACGCGTACGCCATGCCCGCCTTTTTCGAGCGTATGCAGCGCAGCACCCGCCTGGTCACCGGTAACGTCCCCTCCTGGCTGCTCACCCACCCGGTCACCACTGAACGTATCGCCGACATCGAAAACCGCTTGCACGACGTCCCCTACAGGCAGGTTGCCGACAGCCTGGACTTCCAGTTAGTGCGGGCAAAACTGATGGTTGCGGCGAAGTCGCCACGTGCAGCCATCGGCTATTTCCAGGATGCCCTGGGACCCAGGAAATTCGGAGATCCTGTGGTGCAACGCTATGGCCTGGTGCAGGCGCTGTTCCAGGCCGGGAAAATATCCGAGGCCTCGCAGGAACTGACCACCTTGCGGAAACAGGCGGGCTCCAACGACATGATCGACACCCTCAGCGGACGGATATACAGGGCAGAGGGTATGTCCGGCGCAATGTTGGGCGCCTTCTACAAGGAAGCTACGCAGACCTACCCGCAGCATCGAGCGCTGGACTATGACTATGCCGATCTACTGATAAGTGAAAGGCGCTACAACGAGGCGCTCAAGCAACTCGACAACCGCATCAACGATTACCCGAACGACGCAAGGCTTTATGAGTTGCAGGCACGCACCTATGCGGCACTCGGCAAGCCGCAGGAAGAGCACCACGCACAGGCCTACGTCTATTATCTGCATGGCAACCTGCGCGGCGCGATCGAACAACTGGAACTTGCAAAACAATCAGGCTCGGACTTTTACCAGCTTTCCATCATCGGCAGCGAACTCAAGCAATTCAGGGGAATGGCCGCAGCGCAGCGCAAACACTGAACTGCCCGCTAGTTCTTCCCGTCCAGCATTTTCACCTTGGCACAGCCTCGCCCCCAGCCCATCTCGCAACTCTTTTCGAAGTCTGCCTTCGCAGCCACCAGGTGGCCCAGTTTATAATTCGCCAGACCGCGCCCGTAATAGGCCTTCACGAAATCCGGCGCAATTTCGATTGTTTTGTTGAACTCGGATCGAGCCCCGGCAAAATTCTCCATATTCAGGTAGCCCAGTGCCGCACCATAATGATTGGGCGCATAATCCGGATTCAGCGCCACGGCAGTCTGGTAATCCATCAAGGATTCCTTATATCGCCTGAGGTCTAGCAGGCAATTCCCCAGATTGTAATAAATGCGGTCCGTACCAATCAGGCCTTGCCTGTTGTGCACCAGCACCTCGGCATCCTCCCATAACAACAGCGGATGAGAAAACGTAGTAAGGCGGTTAACTGCCAGCGCAGCCAGCACTAAGGCGCCGCATGCCAGCCCGACAAAAGCAAGGCGCAGGCGCAGATGGCGTACCAGAAAAGGCAGGACCGCAAAGGCTCCTGCCATCCACAAATAACTGCGATACAGTACGAATGATTCCTGTATCCGTACCGCGGAAAATTCGGTCGCGAACATCAGCCATGGAAACAACATGGCAAAACCAAGCAGACCCAGCTCACCGCGTTTCAGCAATAGCCTGAATCCGATCAATCCATAAGCCAGGAAGACCGGCAGGGCAAGCAGGTAAGGGGAAAATATTTTCGTAGCGAACGGCTCGCGCATGTCCACCGACATCCAGGCCGGATCGGGCAGCAGCCATAACCACCAATACTTGAAAAACAGGAAGCTTTGCGTCAGGATGCTCAGGAAATAGGCATGTTTGACCCCTATTTCGTGCAGCATTTCCGGTGCATTTATTTCATATACTTTGCCGACCACCCCAAATTTCTGAACAAGCATAAACAGCGCAATCAGCGCACAGGCAACATACACGCCCCACAAGCGCTTGCCTAATGCAGCGGAAGGCGATTCCAGCAGCAAAGTGAGCATCAGCATTACCGCAGGCAGCATCACCGCATGCTCCTTGGAGAGCACCGCCAAACCATACAGTACGACGCTGGCCCACAGCCAGCGCGGCCGGCTCTCGGTCAGGCCGCGCATGTAAACGTATAATGTCAGCAGGGAAAACAGCGTCGCCATCACGATGGTGCGCTGAATCAGATATGCCGCTCCGTACACCGCCACCGGATGCCACACAAAGAACAGAGCGCCAAAAAAGGCCAGCCAGATATGCGGCATGCCAGCCGGTTTTGCTTCATCCCGTTTCAACACCAACCCGAACAGGTGCTCCAGAAACAGGAACAGCGCGATGCCCGTCGCCGCATGCAGCGCCAGGCTTTCCAGGCGAAACCAGATCAATTCCCTGCCCAGCATATGCTGGGTCCATGCCAGGGAGGCATAAGGTAACCAGCGCAGCTTCCAGGGCGTAAAGGACAGATATGGTTCCAACTCATGCTTGCCCAGCATGAAAAACGGCTTGTCGTCGAATACGATGGGATTCCACAGGAACTGCCCGTAGAGAATCGCCACCGCGACTAGCAGCAGGAAAGCAAAAACAGGCTTTCCAAATATTGGCAACTCGTCATCCTTGAGCGACATGGCTTCTCCCGGTAAAACAAAAGCCCCTTGCGGGGCTTTTGCATCGTGCACTTAAACAGGTATTACTGCTTACAAATCGGACCCTGTGTCAAGCAGGTACTGTTGGTAGAAATGGTCCAGGTAACTCCATTGGTAGCAGCCGACGCAACCATGATATACGTTTCGCTACTCATGCCGTTGGAATTGGAAGCCATGCCTTCAATCGTCACCGACGATGTCGTTGGAGCGCCACTAATACCCACCCAACGCACATATTTACCCAGCACAGCAGCACCAGCAGCATCGGGAGAGGTAGAGGTCTGGTTGGAAGTGCCGGAAATATTGTAGGGAACACCATTGCTGCCTGCAGTACAGGTTGTGAACGTATTCTGGTCAGAGTAGCAGGTATCCAGCGCCAGTTTCAGGGCATTGGTGGCCTGCGTCACCTCGGTGAACTTGGCCTTCTTGGTGTAGTTGCTGTAGGCAGGAATCGCCACAGCTGCCAGAATACCGATAATCGCGACCACGATCATCAGCTCGATCAGGGTAAAACCCTTTTGTATTTGTTTCATCTTAATAGCTCCTTGTGAGAGTTGGACACAACACACGGCGTGTGTGACTGAATTATACGCAGGATTCGTGCCACTGCATCATCATTCCATTACAGCACCGGTTTTACCCACCTGGAACGAACAACAGGGTAATTATCGCCCTCCCATCCCCCATATGAAGTGACCACCAGCGTCAAACAGGTGACGTATTTTGTCACCTCATGGGACATAACCCGGAATTTTGCTTTCGTCCACCTTGTCGATCTGCTCCGGTTCAAGGAACTGCCTGGCGTAATCCAGATAGACTTTCTCACGCACAAACACATCGAACAGGTCGGGATCGATGTGGCCGCCGAGCCGGAATTTGCCCAATATGTCCAGCGATTCGGTCAGTGTCTTGCCCTTCTTGTAGGGACGGTCTCTGGCGGTAAGCGCCTCGAAAATGTCTGCGATACCCATCACCCGCGCCTGCACCGACATCTGCTCGCGCGTCAGTCCCCGTGGATAGCCCTTGCCGTCCATACGCTCGTGGTGTCCGCCGGCATATTCCGGAACATTCTTGAGATGATTGGGCCAGGGCAGGGATTCCAGCATCTTGATGGTTACCACAATATGGTGGTTGATGATTTCGCGTTCGGCCTCGGTAAGGGTGCCGAACGGAATGGTAAGGTTTTCCAGTTCATCTGCGCTGAGAAAACCGGCAAGCTCATTCTGTTCGTTGCGCCAGGTATAGGCTGCAATCTGGTGCACCCGCTGCTGATCCTGTTCCGCCATTTTTTCCGCACCGATATTGCAATGGCGCAGAAATTCGCGGTCTTCATCCAGTTGCCGGATGCGAGCTTCATATTCATCAGCGCTCATTTCCTTCTTGAGCATGGCAATCTCGACATCGCGCTTGAGCACTTCGAAACGTGTGTCCACCAGGTGAATACGGTCGAAAAGGGTTTGCAGCTTGGTTGCCTTGTCCACCACATGCACCGGCGTGGTGATCTTGCCGCAATCGTGCAGCAGGCCGGCCAGCTTAAGTTCGTGGCGATCCTTGTCGGTCATCACGAAATCCTTGAGCGGCCCCTGCCGGGTGCGATTCACCGCCTCCGCCAGCATCATGGTCAGCACCGGCACTCGTTCGCAATGCCCGCCGGTATAGGGCGATTTGTCGTCGATCGCAGTGTTGATCAGGTTGACGAAGGATTCGAACAGACCTTCCAGTTGCTGGATCAGGATGCGGTTGGTCAGCGCAACGGCAGCCTGCGACGCCAGCGATTCCAGCAGGTGCTGGTCGGCACCGGAAAACGCGACGACTTTTCCGGTCTGTCTGTCCTGCGCATTAATCAGCTGCAGCACACCGATAATTTCGTTTTCATGGTTCTTCATCGGCACCGCCAGAAAGGACTTGGAGCGGTATCCGGTTTTCTTATCAAAATTCTTGGTGCCGGAAAAATCGAAGCCTT
>CAZMSI010000041.1:7881-11699 GCA_964568895.1 uncultured Sideroxydans sp.
GCTGTAGACTCCGTGGATATGGCCCAGTCCAGGTGGAACGATAGCCGGTTGCAGCGTCGAATTTCTTGGTGCCGGAAAAATCGAAGCCTTCCGCGGTATAGGCATCGGCGATGTTCACGGTCTTGTCGTGTAATGCCACATGCGCTACCACCATCGAATTGTTCGGCTTGCCGTCCTTTCCGAACAGGTGGACAGGATAGAACGGAATGGCTTCACCGGTGGTGCCGCCCAGCGCGATGCCGAGTGAGTCGGTGCGCATGATTTCAAACCGAAGTTCCCGCCGCTTCGGTTCCACCAGATAGAGCGTGCCCGCGTCCGCATTGGTAATGCGCTTGGCCGCAACCAGTATCTCTTCGAGCAGGTGATTGATGCTGCCTTCGCTGGACAACGCCACACCAATGGCGTTCAGTTCCTCCAGGCGGTGCAATAGATTGTTGGTTTGCGGCATAAGGCTTATGGATATCCAAATGAAAAGTAACCGGCCATTGCAAACGGCTCGCTACTTGATGCAAACAGCACGCACCTGCTGGATGTCTGTAATCCCCTGCAATACCTTCTCGATACCATCCTGTTTCAGCGTGCGCATCCCCTCTTCCAGAGCTATGGAGAACAACTCCGCAACGCGAGCATGCTCCTGGATGGCCTTCTTGACCGGATCGGTGCCAATCAGCAATTCGTGCAGGCCGACCCGTCCGCGGTAACCCGTCCCCGAACATTTGTCGCAGCCAACCTTCTCGTACAGCGTGATCTGCCCCTTGTCGTCCGCAAACAGCCTGACCCATTCGGCATACAACGTCTTGAAAGCGGCATTCGGGTCTTTCTTCCAGGTTTCGGTTTCCTTCAGTTCTTCCGCATATTCCGCCAGCAATGTCTTAATCTCGTCCTGCGTGGCAATGTGCGGCTTCTTGCAATCCTTGCACAGGCGCTTGGCCAGACGCTGCGCCAGAATGCCGAGCAACGCGTCAGCAAAATTAAATGGATCCATGCCCATATCGAGCAGGCGGATGATGGATTCCGGGGCACTATTGGTGTGCAGGGTGGCGAACACCAGGTGACCGGTAAGTGATGCCTCGATGCCGGTAGACACGGTTTCCTTGTCGCGCATTTCGCCAACCATGATCACGTCCGGGTCGGCCCGCAGAAAAGCCCGCATGATGATGGCGAAATCCATGCCGGCTTTCTTGTTGACCTGAACCTGGCGCAGACCCTTCTGGGTGATTTCCACCGGGTCTTCCGCCGTCCAGATCTTGGTCTCCGGCGTATTGATATGCTTGAGGATGGAGTGCAGTGTAGTGGTCTTACCTGAACCGGTCGGGCCGCACACGAAAAACAGGCCATATGGCTTGCTGACCGTCTTCTTGACCAGTTCCAGGTTGCGCTCCGAGAAGCCCATTTTATCCAACGGAATGGGTTCACCGGAAGCCAGGATACGCATCACCACGTCTTCCACTCCCCCCTGCGAGGGAATGGTAGCCACACGCAACTCAATGTCCAGCGGGCCGAATTTCTTGAACTTGATCTTGCCATCCTGCGGCTTGCGCTTTTCCGATATATCCAGGTCGCACATGATCTTGAGGCGCGTCACCAGCGCATTGCGGTAGGTCGACGGCACCTCGATGTAGTTCAGCAGCGAACCGTCCTTGCGCACCCGGATCAGCGTCTTGCCCTTGCCGGGCGCCGGCTCGATATGGATATCGGAAGCCCCCATCTTGTAGGCATCGATGATGATCTTGTTGACCAGCTTGACCAGCTCGTTGTCGGCCGCGGCATTGACATCCTCCTGCGAGACGGAGGCCGCTTCTTCTTCATCGTCGCCCATTGCAACAAGCAGTTCATCGACTGAACTGCCATCCATCTCGTAGCCGCCGGTCATATCGCCGCCCGCTCCGTAAAACTGGTCTAGCGTGGACTTGAATTCACGCTGCGTGCAGACTTTATAAACAAGACGGTTCTTGGGGAAGATATTGTTCACCACACGCGAAGCCTGGATACGCTCCGGATCAGTGGTAAGAATCACCAGCCCTTCCTGGGTTTCCTCAATCGGCACCCAATGACTGCTGGAAACGTATTCACGCTTAAGGTTTCTAAGCAGGTCGGCAGGCTTGACCAGATCCGCCTTGTACGGTTCATAGGGCACGCCGAAGAAACGCGACAATGCTTGTCCCAGCGCGTCGGTCTTGACCTGGAATTCGTCAATCAGCACATCCTCGATGTCGATCCCCTTGCGCCGTGCCGTGCGCGTGGCCAACTCGAATTCGGCCGCCGACAATACCGCATCCGCCACCAGATAATCGTATTTGGTCTTTACTGCGGCCTGCTGCTGGCGCTGGCGCAATGCCACCGACAGGGTTTGTGCCAGCTCCTCCACGCCCTCCTCCACCATCAGCGGGAAGGGGTGATCATCCTTGTTGTTAATGACCTGAATGACGCCGACCAGTTCGTTGTCGCCCTCGTCAAGTATCGGCGCCACCAGCATCTGCTTGGTGCGGTAGCCAGTACGCTTATCCACATCCTGCAGGAAGCGTAGATGCGGGTTGTGCGAAGCCAGTTCCTTGTCGTCGTACACATCCTTGATGTTAAGCATCTTCTTGTTCAGCGCAACATAACCCGCAATGCTCTGCTCGGCGATCGGCAGCTTGAGGTCCTTGAACGAATTCAGCCCGGTCTTGACCTTTGATACCAGCGACGCCTTGTCCTCGCCCACTACATAGATGGTCAGACGATCGGCATTAAACAGGTTGCAGATATCCTTGCTGACATCCAGCATGATCTCGTCGATATTGCTGGTAGCGTGTATCTTGTTGGTGACATGATTAAGGCTCTTGGTAAATTCCAGGCGTAAAGTCATGTCGCCGACATTGCCGCCTTGTTGCGTCTTACTGGCTGTCATCACTGTACTCATCTGCTTTTCCCTTGCCCTTCCATCGGTAGCTCAATTCCCGATAGATTGCATTCGCCTGTTCGAAGATTCACTGTTGCTGCGACTTTGGTACTGACCACAAGCCGCCGTCCAGCACGCATACGTCATAGCCCGCCTGTGCCAGAATAAACGCGGCGGCGGAGCTGCGCCGCCCGCTCTGGCAATAAGTAATATATTTCCGGCTCTTGTTCAACGCGCCGATTGCGTTGCGGATATCGTTCAACGGCACATTGACCGCTCCCGGCAGCTTGTCATAACGATACTCCGGTGGATGACGCACATCCAGCCATATCGCTCCTTCCGCCACCTTCTGTTTCGCTTCCTGATAAGTCAGGCGGCGCAGCAGTGGTGCGCGCACCAGCTCCAGGAAGTCTTCCATCTTCAGCCGCAGCAACACACCGTTGGTTTTCATGGTCACCGTTGCATTGCGTTTAGCCCCGGAAACCAGCGCCTCCTCGCCGAACACATCACCCGCCTTCAACTCCGCCAGCACCATGTTAACCCCGCCTACCAGACGGCTAACCTGGGCACGCCCGCTCTCGATCACATAATAGTAATCACCGACATCTCCCTCGCGTATAATTACGTCGTTGCCCCATACCGCAATCACCTCGATGCGCTCCAGCAATTTGCCGATATTGGCCGGTGGCAGCTGCGCGAACGGCCCGGTCTTGAGATTCTCGGCGCTAAACATGCCGGAATTCAACAGCCGCCTTACCCGTATCGCCACATCGTCCGTACCGGTTTTCTCGGCGGCCTGCTTGTCTGCCTCATGCTGCGAAAACTGGTCCCATGTGACCATCATATCGAGCAGGTCGTCGTCAATACGCAACAGCTGGATATCGGTCAGCGCAGTTGCCACAACAATATCCGGCTGGCGCTTGCCCAATGGATGCTT
>CAZMSI010000042.1:0-11506 GCA_964568895.1 uncultured Sideroxydans sp.
TGAATGGGGACGCCCGATTGCAATGGATGAGGCAACCCGGCGCAAGGTCGATGCCATGTGGGATGAGCTTGGGCTTTGACCCGATCAAATAAAAAGCCGGGGATTTCCCCGGCTTTTTGTTATGCCCGCAATGCGGTTAGAACTTCACCACAGCGCCAACACCCACTACGCTGGCGTTGAAGTTGTTCTTGACGCCACCGCTATTAACAGCGGCGCCATAACGATCCCAGCCGAAGCGAATACCGACCGCAGGAGAAACGTTGTATTGCAGGCCCAGACCATAGGTGGCTGCACCACGGGTGGCGCCAGTCGCACCAGCACCGGAAATGCTGGTCTTGGTGCTGGCATAACCCAGCTTGCCATACAGACTCAGTGTATCGCTCATCGGCAGCGTACCAATTGCGACAACGCTGAGAGCGTCAGCCTTACCGGAATTGGTGGCAGTGGCAAACTTGCCGGCACCGCCATACGCGGCCTCGACACCCCAGTTCTGGTCGAACTGGTATCCGGCCAGGAAGCCGTAAACGGTATCACTGGATTTGGTTAGCGCAGTACCGGACGGAGTTCCTGTATGGGAACGGCCCAGGGTCAGGCCGGCATAAGCACCATTGTCGGCGGCAAAAGCCGGCGCGGCAACAACAGAAGACAGCAGCAGAGCAGCAGCGATTTTCTTCATCATCACTTCCTTTTATGATAGTTAAACAACGACTCGACGAGTCATTACTTCGAGTTCACGCAACCGTTATGGTTCCGTGGCGAAGCGCATCCTAGCGATGACTACCCTGCCTGACAAGAAATGATTCAGCGTCTGTTGTGGGAAAACGACAATTAAGACTCGGTTAATATTTGTGGCGTACCCACTCGATCAGCGCGTCCTGTGCAGCCTGCCCGGCAGCGGCATTGGGATCGTTGATAAGGAATACCACTACCCACTGTTTCCCGCTACGTCCCTGCACATAGCCGGCGATGGTTTTGACGCCATCCAGCGTGCCGGTTTTCATGTGCGCATGGCCGGTGACCGAATTGTCGGACAGGCGTTTTTTCAGTGTGCCATCCACCCCGATGATGGGCAGCGATGTTTCAAATTCCGGCTGTAGCGAACTGTGCTGCGCGGACTGCAGCAGCTGCGCCATGCTGCGCGCGCTGATGCGCGCCTTGCGCGACAGGCCCGCACCGTTCTCCAGCACCAGTTCCGGAAAGTGCAAGTTGTTCTTTGCCAGCCAGCCGCGCATCACCTGCTCGCTGTGCGCCACGCTTGCCGGGGTATCCGGTTCCAGGCTCAGGGTAAGAAACAACTGGCGCGCCATGACATTGTTGCTGAACTTGTTGATGTCGCGTATCTGCTCTGCCAGCGGCGCAGAATAATGCGTGTCAAACAGGCTGGCTCCGGTTGGCACTATGCCATCGCGCACCTGTCCATCGAGCTTGCCGCCCACTTCTTTCCATAACGCACGAAACACGTCATTCAGATAGCGCGTATGCGGCAGCAGGTTGACGTGTTGCTCGCGCTCGCCGCATTGCACCGGAAATGAGCCTTCCAGTAACAACGTATCGCCGTTCATTTGCGGGAAAACCGCGTCGGTCCAGTCGTCGCAACTTCCCGAATCGGCAGCGACCACGTGATTGTCCAGCGCAGTATCCGCCAGCTCCGGCTCGGTGGTCACGTCCACCTTGTCGCCATCCGGCGTGTAGCGCAGGCGTAGTGCATTAAAATTGAGCAGCAGTGCATCCGGGCCGACGTTGTAGGCACGAATCGGATCGTCGTCGAACTGCGCCGGGTCGTATGGCGGAAGCTGGAATGCGCTGCGGTCCAGCACCAGGTTGCCGCGTATCTCCTTCAGTCCACGGCTACGCAAGTCCCGCAGCCACAACCAGAACTGCTCCAGCGTCATGTCCGGATCGCCATAGCCTTTCAGGACCAGGTTGCCGTCCAGTATTCCGCGATCCAGTTTGCCATCAAGATAGGCTTCGGTTTTCCAGGTATAGGCAGGGCCGAGCAGTTCCAGCCCGGCATAAGTGGTAAGCAACTTCATGGTCGAAGCGGGATCCATCGGCTTGCGCGTATTGATGCTGATCAATGGTCTGTGTGCGCTGACCCCGATCACTTCGATGCCCACGCTGCTCAACGGAATGTGCGCCTGCCGCAACTCATGCCGTACCACCCATGGCAACGAGGCAGCTGCAGCACTTGTGGTAGCAAGCGCCCAGACGAACAGCAGTTTGATCAGTGTATTCATTCAGCCTGCAGCAACGAGCGTTTCGATGATGTCCAGCGTACGCTCCCCCAGCAACTGCATTTCATCCTCGCCGATCACATATGGCGGCATGAAATAGACGGTGTTGCCCAGAGGGCGCAGCAACAGTTCATATTCTAGCCCAAGGCTGAAACAGCGTTGCGCAAAATCGGCATGCGGCGTCTCGACCTCGAAGGCCCAGATCATGCCGGTATTGCGGAAATTCCTTACTGCAGCATGCTCGCGCAACGGCGCCGTGATCTTGTTGAGGTACGCCGCCTTGACGTGGTTTGCGGCTATGACATCGTCCTGTTCGAAAATGTCCAGTGTTGCCAGTGCCGCACTACAGGCCAGCGGATTGCCGGTGTAGGAATGCGAATGCAGGAATCCGCGCGCCGTTTCGTCGGCGTAAAACGCCCGATAGATTTCATCCGTCGTCATCACCACCGACAATGGCAGGTAACCGCCGGTAATGCCCTTGGACAACAGCAGGAAATCTGGCGTTATCCCGGCCTGTTCGCAGGCAAACATGGTTCCGGTGCGGCCCATACCCACGGCGATTTCATCGGCAATCAGGTGCACCTGATACTGGTCGCACAATTCGCGCGCGCGCCGCAGATATGCCGGATGGTACATCGCCATGCCCGCCGCCCCCTGCACCAGCGGCTCGACGATGAAAGCCGCGATATTGGCATAATGCTGCTGTAAATGCTCCTCCAGCTTTTCGGCACAGCGCAAAGCATACTGCTCCGCGCTTTCGCCTTCCGCTGCATTGCGCCAGTCCGGACTGGGCACGGTAGCGTTGTGCTTCAAGAGTGATCCATAGGCATCCCTGAACAAGGCCACATCGGTCACCGACAGCGCGCCCAGCGTTTCGCCGTGATAGCCATTCTGCAGGCTGACGAAGGAAGTCTTTGTGGAATGGCCGGTATTGCGCCAGTAGTGGGCACTCATTTTCAATGCAATTTCCGTAGCTGATGCACCGTCCGAGGCATAGAAGCAATGTCCCAGCCCGGCTGGCGCCAAGGCGGCCAGCCGCTCCGAAAGTTGTACCACCGGCTCATGGGTGAATCCCGCCAGCATCACATGCTCCAGCTTGCCAAGCTGCGCGGTAATTGCGGCATTAATGCGCGGATTGCAGTGCCCGAACAGGTTGACCCACCAGGAGCTGACCGCGTCCAGATAACGCCTGCTGTCGAAATCATGCAGCCAGACACCCTGTCCGCTGCTGATCGGCACCAGCGGCAAAGTTTCGTGTCGTTTCATCTGGGTACAGGGATGCCAGACACTGTCCAGACTGCGTTGTAAAAAATATTTATTGTCCATAGCCTTGAAAATGCGAAGGTTCGCCCTTATCATTAGCAGTCTCTGGCGCCGAGTGCTAACTGACGACTGGGAGGTGGAATAACCACTGATTTAAACTGCCCGGCGCTAATATTTTCGATTAACTGTCTGTTTCTAGGAGAACCAAGAATGAAAATTCGTCCTTTACATGATCGCGTCATTGTCAAGCGCATGGAAGAAGAACGCAAGACCGCGTCCGGCATTGTGATTCCGGACTCTGCCACGGAAAAGCCAGACCAGGGCGAAATCATTGCCGTCGGCAACGGCAAGATTGGTGATGACGGCAAGCTGCAGCCGATGAACGTCAAAGTAGGCGATAAAGTGCTGTTCGGCAAATATGCCGGTCAAAACTTCAAGATGGACGGCGAAGAATACATGACCATGCGCGAAGACGACATCATTGGCGTAATCGAGGCCTAAAGCAATTACCCCCTAAAGAATTCAGGAGAACGATATGGCAGCAAAAGACGTGAAATTCCATGACGCCGCCCGCAACAAGATGGTGGAAGGCGTAAACATCCTGGCCGATGCGGTCAAGGTGACACTGGGTCCGAAAGGCCGTAATGTGGTGCTGGAGCGCTCGTTCGGCTCCCCCACCATCACCAAGGACGGCGTATCCGTGGCCAAGGAAATCGAACTGAAGGACAAGTTCGAGAACATGGGCGCGCAGATGGTGAAGGAAGTTGCCTCCAAGACTTCCGACGTGGCCGGCGACGGCACCACCACGGCGACCGTGCTGGCACAATCCATCGTGCAGGAAGGCATGAAATTCGTCGCCGCTGGCATGAATCCGATGGACCTGAAACGCGGCATCGACAAGGCCGTTAGCGCCGCCGTCGAAGAACTGAAGAAACTGTCCAAGCCCTGTACCACCAGCAAGGAAATCGCCCAGGTCGGCAGCATTTCCGCCAACTCCGACACCACTGTCGGCGAGAAGATCGCCGAAGCAATGGATAAGGTCGGCAAGGAAGGCGTAATCACCATTGAAGATGGTTCCGGCCTGGAAGACGAGCTGGACGTGGTGGAAGGCATGCAGTTCGACCGTGGCTACCTGTCGCCGTATTTCATCAACAACCCGGACCGCCAGATCGCAGCGATGGAAAACCCCTACATCCTGCTGCACGACAAGAAGATCTCCAACATCCGCGACCTGCTGCCGGTACTGGAACAGGTTGCCAAGTCCAGCCGTCCGCTGCTGATCATCGCCGAAGACGTTGAAGGCGAAGCGCTGGCCACGCTGGTGGTGAACAACATTCGCGGCATTCTGAAGACCGTTGCGGTCAAAGCACCTGGTTTCGGTGACCGCCGCAAGGCCATGCTGGAAGATATCGCCATCCTGACCGGTGGTACCGTGGTCGCCGAAGAAGTCGGCCTGACCCTGGAAAAAATTACCCTGGAAGATCTCGGCCAGGCCAAACGCATCGAAGTGGCCAAGGACAACACCACCATCATCGACGGCGCCGGTCAGGAAGATGCCATCAAGGCCCGCATCGTCACCATCAACAAGCAGATGGAAGAATCCTCCAGCGACTACGACAAGGAAAAACTGCAGGAACGCAAAGCCAAACTGGCTGGCGGCGTAGCCGTGATCAAGGTCGGTGCCGCAACCGAAGTCGAAATGAAGGAAAAAAAGGCGCGCGTGGAAGACGCGCTGCATGCCACCCGTGCTGCAGTGGAAGAAGGCATCGTTCCCGGCGGCGGCGTGGCACTGCTGCGCGCCAAGGCTGCTGTCGGCAAGCTGAAAGGCGACAACCACGAACAGGATGCCGGCATCACCATCGTGCTGCGCGCAATGGAATCCCCGCTGCGTGCTATCGTAAGCAATGCCGGCGACGAACCTTCCGTCGTTGTGAACAAGGTGCTGGAAGGCAAGGGTAGCTATGGCTACAACGCAGCCAGTGGCGAGTATGGTGACATGCTGGCGATGGGCGTGGTTGACCCAACCAAGGTGACCCGCACCGCACTGCAGAATGCCTCTTCCATTGCTGGCCTGATGCTGACTACTGCCTGCATGGTGGCCGAACATCCTGAAGACAAGCCGGCTGGCGGCATGGGTGACATGGGTGGTATGGGCGGCATGGGTGGTATGGGCGGAATGATGTAATCGCCGCTATATTCTGCAACAAAAAACAAGCCCCGTTCTGCGGGGCTTGTTTTTGAAGCCGACCGTCCCACATGCCACGCGACAACTATCGTTATTGCCCATCGAGCAGCTAATCGCTATAATGCGCGGCTTGTTTGCGCTGCCCGCATGCGCGGTCAGCGCCAAATATGGCTCGGTAGCTCAGTTGGTAGAGCAGAGGACTGAAAATCCTTGTGTCGGTGGTTCGATTCCGCCCCGAGCCACCAGTATTCCAGGCCGCCTGCACAGGTGGCCTTTCTGTTTTTTACCGGACTACATTTCCCACTCGTAATCGATAATCAGCGGCGCATGGTCGCTGAAGCGCTGGTCTCTGTATATGTCGGCTGATTGCGCAGTATCGGCAATTGCCGGCGTGGCGATCTGGTAGTCGATGCGCCAGCCCACGTTCTTGGCCCAGGCCTGACCGCGGTTCGACCACCAGGTGTAAGCTTCCAGCTCCGGGTGCAAGCGACGGAACACGTCCACGAAGCCGACTTCATCAAACACTTGGGTTAACCAGGCACGCTCTTCCGGCAGAAAGCCAGAATTCTTGCGGTTGCCACGCCAATTCTTCAGGTCGATTTCCCTGTGCGCAATGTTCCAGTCGCCGCAGATGACCACTTCGCGCCCGCTATTGTGCAGTTGTATCAAGTGCGGCAGGAAAGCCGCCATGAATTTGTATTTCATTGCCTGCCGCTCTTCGCCGCTGGAGCCGGACGGCAAATACACCGAAATCACGCTGAACCGATCGAATTGCACCTCAATGTAGCGCCCCTCGCTGTCAAACTCGGCGATACCCAGTCCCTCCACCACGCTCTGTGGCTTTCCCCGGCAATAAATGCCAACGCCGCTGTAGCCCTTTTTCTCGGCATAGTGAAAATAACCATGGTAGTCCTGCATGGCGAGCATGTCCGGCGTCATGTTGGCTGCCTGCGCCTTGAGTTCCTGCAGGCACACGATGTCGGCGCCTTGTCCGGCCAGCCATGGCTGCAAACCCTTACTGAAGGCAGAACGGATGCCGTTGAGGTTAAGGGAAATAATACGCATGAAAGTCTTCCACGATTAAAGCAGGCAATTATAATGGCCCGATAACCAACTTTGACGAATTCATGCCATGTCGCACTTCCACCAGGACTTCATCCGTTTTGCCATCCACCAGAACGTATTGCGCTTCGGCGAATTCCAGACCAAGGCCGGGCGATTGTCTCCGTATTTTTTCAATGCCGGGCTATTCAATGATGGCGCTGCACTGCATGAGCTGTGCCAGTTCTATGCGCAGGCAATACTTGCCTCAGACGTGGCATTCGACATGCTGTTTGGGCCGGCTTACAAGGGCATCCCGCTGGCAGCCGGCACTGCCATCGCCCTGGCTGAACAGGGCCGTAACGTGCCTTACTGCTTCAACCGCAAGGAGGCCA
This sequence comes from uncultured Sideroxydans sp., assembly GCA_964568895.1. Lineage (GTDB taxonomy): Bacteria > Pseudomonadota > Gammaproteobacteria > Burkholderiales > Gallionellaceae > RI-121. Next base: position 7,119 of record CAZMSI010000042.1, read on the forward strand.
AGGATCACGGAGAAGGTGGAACCACGATAGGCGCGCCGCTACAGGGTAGAGTGCTGATTATCGACGATGTCATCTCGGCCGGGACCTCGGTACGCGAATCGATTGAGTTGATCCGTGCTGCAGGAGCCGTGCCCTGCGGCGTGGTCATCGCGCTGGACCGCATGGAATGCGGGCACGGCGAACTGTCTGCGGTACAGGAGGTACAGCGGAACTATGACTTACCGGTTGTGTCCATCGCTACACTGGACAATTTACTGGGTTATTTGCATGATGCTCCGGAGATGGTGCAGAATCTGCAGGCAGTACAATCCTATCGTGATCGTTACGGGGTAAAAGAATGATGGATGCAAAATTTCTGATTGCCGGAATCGTGCTGTGCGCTGCATTCAGCTCCAGCGCCGAGGCCAAACTGTACAAATGGGTGGACGACAACGGGGTAACGCATTACAGCGAAACCATGCCGCCGCAATATGCCAACCGTAATCGCGTACAGCTCAATGATCAGGGGCGCGAAATCAAAGAGAGCGACAAGAAAGCCAACAAGGCCGGCGGCCCGCCTACGCCCGAAGAACAAGCCGCCATCGACCAGCGCCGCAAAGACAAGGCGCTGCTCGATACTTATAGTAACGAGGGCGAAATTGACCTGGCGCGCAACCGTAATCTGCAGCAGTCAAATGCCCGAATCAACAGCATCAATATTCGCCTGAAGGCCGCACAATCCAATTTGGCCAGGCTTCAACAAGAAAGTGACGGGTTCACCAAAACGGGCAAAAAAATACCCACCTACCTCCGAAACGATCTTTCCGACGGCCAAGATAAAATCGACCGCCTGCAGGACCAGTTGAATCACGCACAAAAAGACACCGATGCCATCAAGGCGCGTTACGATGCAGACAAGGTGCGTTACCGCGAATTGACTGGACGATAGCCGTCTGGCCGTTGTCGAGACAACAATAAAGCCCCGCTTGCGGGGCTTTATTGTTGGCGAGCATCGAATACATTATAAATCCTCGAATTGCCCGGTTGTCTCGTTGTATTGCAGCAATTGTCCCTGTTCGATATCGAAATACCAGCCATGCAACGCAAGGTGTCCGCTCTCGACACGCTCACGTATCCATGGAAACGTCATCAGGTTCCGCAGCGAAACGCCAATGGCATTGTGCTCGCAGGCGCGAGCGCGAACCTCTGGCGCAGCATCCGGCAGTTCCTGCTCCACCGCCGCGCGGGCCGGTTCCACCAGTTCCATCCAGTCGCTGATAAACGAATCCGGATCGTCAACTCCAATACGCTGCATCAGCGCCTGAATACCGCCGCACTGCGCATGACCAAAAACGATAATGTGCTTAACGCCCAGAAAGCGCACGCCATACTCGATCGCGGCAGTAGTCCCGTGATATCCCGCATGACCTTCTGCGGGCGGTACCAGATTGGCTACATTGCGGATAACGAACAAATCGCCCGGTGCACAATCCAGCACGATGGCCGGATCCACGCGCGAATCGCAACAGGCCACAACCAGGACTTTCGGGGTCTGGCCCTGGGTCGCCAACTGGCGGTACAGGGCATCATCTTCCGCAAAGTGTTGCGCGCGGAAACGGCGGAACCCTTCAACCAGCTGTTCGAGGGATTTTTTCAATTGGTAAGCCGCCGCAGCGCTTCGCGGTATTTTTCGGTGGTCTTGTGTAGTACGTCATCCGGCACTTCCGGGGCGGGCGGCTGCTTGTTCCAGCCGGAAGCTTCCAGCCAGTCGCGAATGAACTGCTTGTCGAAGCTGGGCGGATTGTTGCCAACACGATATTCGTCGGCCGGCCAGAAACGTGAAGAATCCGGCGTCAGTGCCTCATCGATCAGGTACAGCTTGCCTGCCTCGTCCACGCCGAACTCGAACTTGGTATCGGCAATAATAATGCCGCGTGTAAGCGCATAGTCTGCTGCCTCGGTATACAGCGCCAGCGTGGCGTTTTTCACTTCCTCGGCTCGCGCCTCGCCCAGTAGCTTTTGCGCTTCCGCAAACGAAATGTTTTCGTCATGGTCACCCACTGCCGCCTTGGTCGAGGGCGTAAACAGAGGCTGCGGCAACTTTTGTGCTTCCTGCAGTCCGGCTGGCAATTCAATACCACACACCGCGCCGGTCTTCTTGTAGTCCTTCCAGCCGGAGCCAACCAGGTAACCGCGCACAATGGCTTCGATCGGCAACGGCTTGAGCTTCTTCACCACGAACGCACGGCCTTTGACCTGGGCGCGCTCTTCAGCGGTCTTGACCACATCCTCGGGTGCGATGCCGGAAAGATGGTTGGGTATGACATGACCCAGCCGGGCGAACCAGAAATTGGACATGGCGGTCAGCACCTTGCCCTTGCCCGGCACCGGTGTCGGCAGGATCACGTCGAACGCGGACAGCCGGTCGGTTTGCACAATCAGCAAATGATCGGCATCCACTTCGTAGATATCGCGTACTTTGCCGCGGTGCAGCAGGGGCAGACTGGTCAGGTTGGATTCATGCAATGCGTTCATGGGATGTGCCCGGCTCAGAGGGTAGGCAGGGTGGTTGCGGCAATGTTGTCGGCTTGTTTTTTGCGGTAGTCAGCCAGTTTCTGCGCCAGCGCCGTGTCGTTCAGGGCCAGCATGGAAACCGCAAACAGGCCGGCATTCGCCGCACCCGCTTCGCCGATGGCGAAAGTGGCGACCGGGATGCCCTTGGGCATTTGCACGATGGACAGCAGCGAATCCATGCCCTTGAGATATTTTGAAGGAATCGGCACACCCAGTACCGGCAGCGTGGTCTTGCCGGCAATCACACCGGCCAGGTGTGCCGCGCCACCGGCGCCGGCGATAAAGCACTGCACACCCTGTGCCGCCATTTCCTTGATGTACTCGAACAGCAGGTCAGGCGCGCGGTGCGCGGAGATTACCCGCGCATCGTATTCGACCCCGAAGTCCTGCAGCGCCTGCGCGGCCGGCTTCATCACCTCCCAGTCATTGGCGCTACCCATGAGGATGGATACCAGTGGCTTGGCCATGATGTCAGGCTTCCTTGTGATAGCTGACCACACGCTCCACTTCGTTCTTGGAGCCAAGGATCACGGGTACGCGCTGGTGCAGGCCGTTCGGCTTCATCTCCATGATGCGCTCGCGCCCGGTGGAACTCATGCCGCCAGCCTGTTCCACGATGAACGACATCGGGTTGGCTTCGTACATCAGACGCAGCTTGCCGGCCTTGCTCGGGTCCTTGGTGTCGAACGGATACATGAAAATACCGCCGCGGGTCAAAATGCGGTGCACTTCGGCCACCATCGACGCCACCCAGCGCATATTGAAATTTTTCTCTCGTCCGCCGTCCTTGCCCAGGGTACATTCCTCGACATAACGCTGTACCGGCTTTTCCCAGAAGCGGCGATTGGACATGTTGATCGCAAATTCGGCGGTGTCTTCCGGAATCTGCATGTTGGGGTGAGTCAGGAAGAAGTCGCCAACGTCACGATCCAGGGTAAAGCCGTTCACACCATGGCCGGTAGTCAGCACGATCATGGTTGCCGGGCCGTACAGGGCATAGCCGGCGCACACCTGCTTGGTACCGGGTTGCAGAAAATCGGCCGCGGTCGGATTTTCCACGCCTTCCGGGCAGCGCAGGATGGAGAAAATGGTGCCGACGGAAACGTTCAGGTCGATGTTGGAGGAGCCGTCCAGCGGGTCGAAACAGATCAGATATTTGCCCTTGGGATATTTGGCCGGAATCGGGAGTACGTCGTCCATTTCTTCCGACGCCATCGCGGCCAGGTGACCGGCCCATTCGTTGGCCTTGATGAATACTTCGTTGGTGATCACATCCAGCTTCTTCTGGGTTTCGCCCTGCACGTTCTCGCTGTCCGCGCTGCCCAGCACGCCGATCAGCGCGCCCTTGTTCACGTCGTGCGCGATCTGCTTGCAGGCGGAAACGATATCGCTCAGCAGACCGGTGAAATCTCCGGTTGCATTTGGAATATGCCGTTGTTCTTCGATGATGAACTGCACCAGGCTTTTGCTCATGTAACTTCCTTATCTAGATGGGTATTTAAAGTTGGCTAATTTTACAGGTTTTCGGCTGCGCTCTCCACGGTAATGGCGGTGTGGCTATTTGGTCAGGGCGATGAACAGTTCCGGCAGTTTGACCGGGAGCTGCAACACGTTATCGACAATCGTGTATTGTTTGCCGAAAATGTCGGCGACATACTCGTCCGCCTTCGGGTCAAGATTGATGCAGTACGTATATATGCCGTCCCGATCCATCTCGTTTACCACCTGTTTTGCATCCTGTATCAGGAGCTGTGGGTCGTGCACGTCAATATCCGAAGGCTCCCCGTCGGTCAGGATCAGCATCAGCTTCTTGTCGGCTTTCTGCGCCTTCAGGT
>CAZMSI010000043.1:0-11338 GCA_964568895.1 uncultured Sideroxydans sp.
GTCTTGCGTTTCAAAACCTGAAATATAAATTATTGACGTGCCTGCTTTGCTATAAAACAATAGTGATATCCACTGTCACCTTGTTTGCAACAATCAACTGGAATGCAAATATTTTTCCGCCAAAGGATTGGGCCGCAAATTAATCGCTGCATCGGTATTCTGTTGGTCGCGATGCTCTGCACTGGCTGTTCCATTTTTAAAACAAACAAGCAGGGTGACAATTCCGCCTCCAGTATTCAAGTGGATAGCGCCAGCATCGGCCGCAATGTCTTGATTTCGGTGCCAATAGAGTCGGCTATGGAGCGCTTTGCGATGGTCGACCGCGAAGGGCGCCGGTTTTCCTATGTGGCGTTTACAGATACCGATTATGGTGGTCTGCTGTTTCTCAACAACCGGCTCTTCGGCGTCGTTTCAAAACGGGATGCGCTCGCTTTTTACAGTTGCCGCGGCTACATCTCGGCAACGCAATATTACTGGGCGAGCGATGCATCCGACTGGATTGACTCGCTTATGAAGGTAGCCACGCCTGAGACTCATGTGACGCTTAAGTTCACCAGCAAGGACGCCATGCAGCGTGTCGAGGAAGCCGCCAGCAACCCGCTGCTGTCAACAGTAAATTCATTGGCGAATATTGGCACCAATCCTTTCAGTATTTTTCGCACTCTGAACATGAATCGCAACAAATTTATCGCGCGAGAGAATTACGAAAAAACCCTGCAAGCTTTAAACAAGCTGATGCCGGGGGATAGCGAATCGAAGTTGGCAAAAATTGTGCGGCCGGAAGATGTATCCTTCACCAGCAACGGCATAGTAATGGCGTACCCGAGTTTTTTACAGGATTTCTACGTCAATGATGGAATCGTGAAGGTTCAGCAACAGCCTTCTTTCTACCAGTTGTCGCATCTCCATGCCGCTATTTTCTATGTTCGCGACATGCACTGGGATAAATGCAACCCCCAACACTGGCGCCAGGCCATGCCGCCGGACTGGAAGTCACCAGAACCTGACGAGCAAAAAAGCAGTGGCATCACGGCCGACAAGATGTCAAAAGAATAGCATTTTGTAGTTAGCACAACTCCTGAATTGTTTTTTGCACTACATTGGCTACAAATTGCCGGTCTTCGGATTTACTCCCCAAAATGTTATCCCGGTGCAAGTGCACACAGGCAGATTTGTGACCCGTTTTCAGGTTCAATGTCTGCAACCCTTATGGTCGAGGAACTGTTATTCATTGGGGTGTTTAATCTAGCTGGGCTCAGTAAAGGATTTCGAAGCTGGTGTAATCGCCGTCGCCCGTTTCGCTGTCGACGTGGTCCACGCGCGCATGCGGGGGGCCGCGGCGTGCCCAGTGCAGGATGGCTTCCACTGCGGAAGCTTCGCCCTGCACCATGGCTTCCACCGTACCGTCGTTGCAGTTGCGCACCCATCCCGTCACCGCCAGCCGTCCTGCCTCGCGTTGCATCGAGTCGCGGTAGAACACGCCCTGCACGCGGCCGTGGATGATCAGGTGTAGTGTTGTCTGAGCCATTGTCTACTCCGGTTGCTATGCCATGGCCACATAAAACAGGATGGCAAAGTAATGCAGGCTGCTGCCGGCCAATACAAACAGGTGCCAGATGCCATGCCAGTGTGTGAACCTTTCATCATTCAGGTAGAAGATGGTGCCGACGGTATAGGCTATGCCGCCGGCCGCAACCCAGGCGAAACCTGCCCAGGACAGGGTCGCTGCCAGCGGTACGATGGCGACAACTGCGATCCAGCCCATGAGGAGATATATCACCAGCGACACCGCCCGGGTTTTTCCGGGCAGCCATATTTCCTGCAGTATGCCAATCAGCGCCAGTCCCCATACCACACCGAACAGCGACCATCCCCATGGCCCGCGCAGGCTGACCAGCACGAAAGGTGTGTAGGTGCCGGCGATCAGCAGGTAGATGGAATTATGGTCAAGCATGCGCAGGATTCGCTTGGCCCGGCCTTGCCCGGCATTGTGGTACAGCGTGGAGGAGGTGTACATCAGCACCAGGGTTGCGCCGTAGATCGAGAGACTGACTATCTTCCATGCATCTTTACTGAGTGCGCCCAGCACAACAAGAACCACAGTGCCCGCCAGTGCAAGCAACGCACCAGCCAGATGGCTATAGGTATTGAACTTTTCGCCGTGTTCCATCGAATTTCAATCGCTGCGCAATTGGTTATCGCCTGGTCCGGGGATATCCGACGAGACCGGCGATGTCCTTACAGGCCGGATGAAAAGAACTGGTAGTTGTTCTTCCCCATTTCTTTTGCCTTGTACATCGCATCGTCCGCGTGCGAAACCAGGGCTTCCATGTCATCGCTGTCATCCGGGAATATGGATATGCCGATGCTGCCGCCTATCGTGCAGGTGTGGTCATGAATGATGAACTGTTCGGTGAGGGCCTGGATGATCTTTCCGGCCACGATGGCGGCATCCCCGGCATGGGTAACATTGTTGAGTATGACGATGAACTCGTCTCCGCCGGTGCGTGCGACGGTATCTTCGCCGCGTATGTTGTGGCGCAAGCGTTGTGCCACTTCCTGCAACAATGCATCTCCGGTGTCATGTCCGAATCTGTCGTTGATCAGCTTGAAACCATCCAGGTCAAGGAACAACAGTGCCAGTTTCTGGTCGTGGCGCTTTGCCTGGGCGATAGCCTGCCGCAGGCGGTCGTAAAACAAGGGCCGGTTGGGAAGGCCGGTCAGGAAATCGGAATGTGCCAGATTCCAGATTTTATCTTCCACTTCTTTCTTCAGGGTAATGTCGCGGGTGACGCCGACCATGCGCAGTGCCTTGCCGGCCTGATCGCGGCGTACCGCTCTGCCATGCCCCAGGACCCACCTCATTTCGCCGGATCGTGAGCGAATACGGTATTCAACCTTGTATTCTGCCGTCCATCCCTCCACGTGATCACTCATCGCCTTGAGCACGCGATCCCTGTCCTCGGTATGTATCAGCGCGACCCAGTCGTCGAAGTAATGCGGTCTTTCCTGTTCGGAGCTATAGCCGAGAATGTCGCCCCACAGGGAATCGAAATTTATTTTCCCGGAAGGTATGTCCAGGTCCCAGGTTCCCTCATCGGCGCCGGACAGGGCGAGTTTCAGGCGCTGTTCGCTTTCGTACAGCATTTTTGTTGTCTGCTTGTCATGCACGAGCGTCACACCCACCCGGCGGATAACCAGCATGCCGAAAAGAATATTGGATACGGCAAGGCCTGCCAGCAGCCACCAGGCCAGGTGAATCAGCCGGGAGGACTTGCTTTGGGCAGATTCGGCCAGGTTTTCCGCCCGTTGATGGGCAGAGGCAAGTGCCGCGTTCAGGCTTGTCTCCAACTGGCTATATGTTTGCGCGGCCGGGCCGGTAGCCAGTTGCAGCGCCTGGTCCCGATGGCCGCGCCGAACCAGTTCTGCAATTTGTTTTCTCTCGGCCTGCCAGTCATCCAGCGCGCGCTCGATCATGGAAATTCCATGAACAGTGTCCGAAAATTCTGCCTTGATCAGCGAAACATCCTCGCGCAGATTCTCGTCCAGTTCCTGCATGGTTCTTTGCAGTTGTCCGGATTTGGCAGGGTTGCTCGCCAGAACGAATTCCATCGTACGACTGTTCAGGCGCGCCAGATCGGAATGCGTATCCGATATTGCCTTGTAGGCAGCCAATGGGCGGGCGTAGGTATCGGGAATGGCAGATTGCCAGCGTGACAGGCTGTAAACGACAGCCGAGCCAAAGCCGACCATCGAAATGAGGATAAGCAACAGGACCGAGGCGATCAGAAAGGAAATTTTTCGCTGAGCCACTATCGTGCCTTCTAACGCTTACTCTGGTTACTGACTGCGGTCAGTATACCCTGCAGGATGGCAACAGGAGAGGGCGGGCAGCCGGGTACGGCGACGTCCACCGGAATTACGCTGGAGACTCCGCCGCAACTGGCGTAGCTTGCGCCGAAGATGCCGCCGTCGCAGCCGCAGTCGCCCAGCGCCACTACCAGCTTGGGTTCTGGCGTTGCGTCGTAAGTGCGCTTCAGCGCTTCTGCCATGTGGCGCGATACCGGGCCGGTGACCAGCAGCAGGTCGGCGTGGCGCGGGCTGGCAACGAAGCGCATGCCCAAACCTTCGATGTTGTAATAGGCGTTGTTGAGGCTGTGGATTTCAAGTTCGCACCCATTGCAGGAACCGGCATCGACGTGGCGGATGGCCAGCGCGCGTCCGACATGATGCAGGATCTGTTCGTTTATTTTATGCACTTCGCGGCGCAGCGCATCGTCCGGCTGCGGCGAGGCTTCGGTCTTGATGCCGGTACGAAAAATTTGTTTAATGATCTGTTCCATCGCTATAAATCCACGCCGCTGTAACTCAGGTTGAACGATTTGTTGATCAGCGGAAAATCCGGCACGATGTTGTCCATGATCGCGTGCTCCAGCACCGGCCAGTTCTGCCACGAGGGGTCGTGCGGATGCAGGCGCTGGATGCGGTTATCCTTGCCGGCGTGCAGCGCGACCATGATCTCGCCGCGCCAGCCTTCCACCCAGCCGATGCCCAGTTCACCATCTTTTGCCGTGCCGCATTTTGCCAGCGTGTCGCCTGACGGCAGCCGTTCCAGCATCAGCCGGATCAGGCGCATGGATTCCACGACTTCTTCGAAGCGCACGATGACGCGCGCCGCGACATCGCCGTTGCGATGTGTGGCCATGTGCGCGTCGAGTTGGTCGTAGGGCGCGCAAGGGAATTGCGCGCGCACGTCCCAGGCCTGGCCGCTGGCGCGTCCAGCCATGCCGGTGAGTCCGAGTTGCGCGGCCAGCTCGGGTGCCACCCGCCCGGTAGTCAGGAAACGGTCCTGCATGCCGGCGTGGTCGTCGTAGATGTCTTTCAGGATGGCGGTTTCATGTTCGATGTGGCGCAGCGTCCCGGCGAGGTGCAGCATGCCGGCGTGGTCGAGATCGCATGCCACGCCGCCCGGCACGATACGATCCATCAGGTAGCGATGGCTGAACAGTTCATGGTTCATGCGCAGCAAATCTTCTTTCAGTATCCCGAACTGCGAGTGTCCGAAAGCTAGGCCGGCGTCGTTGCCGAGATAGCCGAGGTCGCTGAGATGGTTGTGGATACGCTCCAGTTCCAGCAGCAGCGCACGCAGCCACAATGCGCGCTCGGGCGGTGTGCAGCCAGTGATGCTTTCCGCCGCCTGCGCATAGGCCCAGGCATAGGCCACGGTCGAGTCGCCCGAGATGCGTCCGGCGAGCTTTGCGCCCTGTTCCAGGGTCATGCCCTCGAAGCGTTTTTCGATGCCCTTGTGCGTGTAGCCCAGCCGTTCTTCCAGACGCAGCACGCGCTCGCCGACGATGGAGAAACGGAAATGGCCCGGCTCGATGACGCCCGCGTGCACCGGCCCCACCGGAATTTCATGTACGCCATTGCCACTGACCGGAACGAACGGATAGTCGTCGGCCTCGGCCTCGCACACCGTGTTGCCGTCGAATGCCTTGCGCAACGGATGTACGCTGCCCGGCCAGGCGCCGTGGCGCAACCATTTGCGATGATCCTCGGCGCCGATGGCGTGCAGGCCGAGCAGGTCGCGCATGGCGCGCTGCATGCGGCTGGCCGCCGGGAACAGGTCGCTGAGGTCGGGGATGGACGGCCGTTCGTGATCCACCGGCATGGTGAGCAGCAGCATGCCGGGCGCGGTGACCAGTGCCACGTGCAGGGCATAACCAGGATTCAGGATTCTGGATTCAGGATTCAGGGATGGGGGAGGCGCTTCGAATAACGAGGTTTGCGGGTTGGTAGCCGACCCTGGTTCCTGCTTTGTGCCCGTTTCTTCTGAATCCTGGTTCCTGAATCCTGAATCCTGTCCCCTGTCTTCTCCCCACAGCGCGAGCAGTTTGGCGCCGCCGCGCTGTGCCTGTTCGCACAGCCCGCGCAGGTCTTCGGCATTGACGATGCCGTGCCATGCCGGCATCGCGCCGGGTAGCCTGGTGAAAGTGGTGGGAAATTCGTCCAGTTTCATCGCATCATCCTAAAAGTGCCGTGGCCTGCCGATACCACTCGGCAAGATAGGGCGGAATGTACAGGCCCAGTAGCAGCACCAGTAGCAGGTGCACGAATACCGGAATCAGCGCCGGCGGGTGCGGCAGGCGCTGGCCGCTGGTCTCGCCGAACACCATTTGCTGCATGCGACCGAAGATGGCGGCGAATGCCACGCCCAGTGCGGTGAGCAGGAACGGCATGCTCCACGGATAGGTGTGCATGGCGGTGGTGAGGATCAGGAACTCGCTGGTGAATACGCCGAACGGCGGCATGCCGAGGATGGCCAGCGTGCCCAGCGCCAGTCCCCAGCCGATGGTGGGATTGGTACGGATCAACCCGCGGATGCCGTCCATCAATTGCGTGCCGGATTTCTGCGCGGCATGGCCGACGGTGAAGAAGATCGCCGACTTGGTCAGTGAATGCACGGTCATGTGCAGCAGGCCGGCAAAGGTGGCGACCGGTCCGCCCATGCCGAAGGCAAAAGTGATCAGTCCCATGTGCTCGATCGAGGAATAGGCGAACATGCGCTTCACATCTTTCTGCCGCGACAGGAAGAACGCCGCCATCACCACCGACAGCAGGCCGAAGCCCATCATCAGGTTGCCGGCCAGGTGCGAGCCCAGCGCGCCGTCCACCAGCACTTTGGAGCGCATCACCGCATACAGCGCTACGTTCAGCAGCAGGCCGGACAGCACCGCCGACACCGGCGTCGGCCCTTCGGCGTGCGCGTCCGGCAGCCAGTTGTGCAGCGGCGCCAGGCCGACCTTGGTGCCGTAGCCGACCAGCAGGAAAACGAAGGCGAGCGACAGCACGGTCGGCTCGATCTGTGTCTTCACCGCGTTGAGGTGCGTCCACAGCAGCGCATTGCCGCCGGCACCGAGGATTTTTTCCGCGGCGAAATACAGCAGGATGGTGCCGAACAGCGCCTGCGCGATGCCGACGCCGCACAGGATGAAATATTTCCACGCCGCCTCCAGCGAGGCCGGGGTGCGGTACAGCGACACCAGCAGCACGGTGGTTAGCGTGGCCGCTTCCATCGCTACCCACAGGATGCCCATGTTGTTGGTGAGCAGCGCCAGCAGCATGGTGAAGTTGAACAGCTGGAACATGCTGTAGTAAAGCCGCAGCATGTTGACGGTGAGCTTGCCGTGATGTTGTTCGATGCGCATGTAGGGGCGCGAGAACAGCGAGGTAGTGAAGCCGACGAAGGCGGTCAGCGCGACCAGGAACACGTTGAACGCATCAACAAAAAACTGTTCGTTCCAGGTCGTGAACGGGCCGCTGGAAATTACCCGCACAGTGAGCACGATGGCGGCAACAAACGTGGCGAAACTCATCGCCGAATTGATCTCCGGCGCATCCTTGCGCGTGCCGAACACCGCCAGCAGCAGGCCGCCGAGCAGGGGGGTGATCAGTACGAACAGGATTTCCATCAGTCTTCCTTGAGCTTTTCCATATGCTTCAGATCCAGGCTATCGAACGCCTCGCGGATCTGGAAGAAGAAGATGCCGAGGATGAACATGCCCACCAGCACGTCGAGTGCGATGCCCAGCTCCACTACCATCGGCATGCCGTAGGTGGCACTGGTGGCGGCGAAGAACAGACCGTTTTCCATGGACAGGAAGCCCACCACCTGCGGGATCGCCTTGCTGCGCGTGATCATCATCAGGAACGACAGCAGCACGCTGGCCATGGCGATGCCCAGTGTGCTCTTGGTGACGGTGCCGGCCATCTGCGAAATCGGCGCGGCCAGGTTGAACGCGAATACCACCAGCCCGATGCCGATCAGCATGATGGTGGGAATGTTGAACATGGTTTCCACGTCCCACTTCACGTTCAGTTTGCGGATCAGCCGGTGCAGGATCGCGGGCAGCACCAGCACCTTCAGCAGCAACGTCAGCCCGGCCGAGTAATACAGGTGGTGCTGGCCGGAATAGGAGGCGACGATGGCGGTGCTGATGCTGAGCACCAGTCCCTGCGTCGCGTACAGGTTGATCAGCGACAGGATGCGACGCTGCGACAGCATGGCGAACGCGATCAGCAGCAGCAGTGCTGCACACAGGTTGATCAACTGGGCGGAGAGCGGGAGGTTCATGCGCCGGACTCCAGCAGGAAGTGGGTGAGCAGCCCCAGCACCGCGAGCAGGAAGGCGGTGCCCATGAATTCCGGCACGCGGAAAATACGCATCTTGGCGCTTAGTGTTTCCAGCAGCGCCAGCCCCGCACCGACGATGGCCAGCTTGAGGAACATCAGCAGCATCGCCCCCGGCAGGGCGCCCCAGTCGCCGATGCCGGCAATGCCCCAGGGTACGAACAATGCGATGCCGATAGTGGCATAGGCCAGCAGCTTCAGCGCGCTTGCCCATTCCACCAGCGCCAGGTGGCGCGCGGAATATTCCAGCACCATCGCTTCGTGGATCATGGTCAGCTCCAGGTGGGTGGTCGGGTTGTCCACCGGAATGCGTGCATTTTCGGCCAGCAGCACCATGATGAAGGCCACGGCGGCAAATGCCATGCTCGGATACAGCACAAATTGTTTGTGCGCCAGCGTTTCCACAATGGTGATCAACGAAGTCGAGTGGCTGATGGCGGAGGCGGTGAACAGCACCATCAGCAGCGCCGGTTCGGCGAGGAAGCCGACCAGCATTTCGCGGCGCGCACCCATGGTGCCGAACGAGGTGCCGATGTCCATCGCAGCCAGCGCGATGAACACGCGCGCCAGCGCGAAAATGCCGACCAGCGCAATCACGTCTACCGCCGGGGACAGCGGCATGTCGGTGGCGATCACCGGCACGAGGGCTGCGGCCAGCCACATGCAGGCGAACAGGATGTAGGGCGTGGCGCGGAACAGCGCCGAGGCGTTGTGCGCCAGCACCGCATCCTTGTGGAACAGCTTGAGCAGGGTGCGGAACGGCTGCAGCACGCCGGGTCCGCTGCGGTTCTGCAGCCAGGCGCGGCACTGGTTGATCCAGCCCAGCAGCAACGGTGCGGCCAGCAGCACCAGCACGTTCTGGAACAATTGGTGGAGCAGGGCCGAGATACTCATTTGACGAATGCCAGCAGCGCCAGCAGCGTGAGGAAGCTATACAGCAGGTAGACGTGGATGCGCCCATGCTGCAGCTTGCCGACCTGTGCGGATATCGCCTCGTTCAGGCGCCTGATCGGGACGTAGCACAACTCCCACAGGCGGTCGCGCGTTTCGGCATGGTAGTGCGGGTGCAGGTCGTTTGGCGCGGGCAGCTTGCGCACCACTTCGACGAAATTGGTGAATATGTGGCGGATCGGCTGGCCGAAGCCCTCGGCGGAATCCTGCATGCGCGCAGTCTGCGCTGGGTAGCCGCAATCCCATGCCGCGCCGCGGCGCAGCCGGCCGTGGTAGAACCGCTTCACCACGCTCACGGTCAGCAGCACGCCGATGACGATGCAGAACAGCAGGATCAGTGGGCCGTAACTCGCGCTTTCGGCATTGATCGGTGTGAGCAGCAGCCAGCCGCTTTTCGCTGCGCTGGGGGCCAGCGACTGGTGTACCAGCATGTCGGTGACGTGGTCCAGATGCAGGATGACGAACACCGGCAGCACGCCGAGCGCGATACAGCCGATCGCCATCCAGGTCATGCCGATGCGCTCCCAGATGCCGGCGTCATGCACCTGCGCAAGTTTTTCGTCGCGCGGCTGGCCGAGGAAAATCACGCCGTAGAACTTGACCATCACATAGCCGGCCAGCGCTGCGGTCAGTGCCACTGCCGCCGCTGCGATCGGCACCAGCATGCTGATGTAGTCGTGCGGCAGGCCGGGCGAGAACAGGAACGCCTGCAGCAACAGCCATTCGGACACGAAGCCGTTGAGCGGCGGCAGGCCGGCGGTGGCCAGCGCACCCACCAGCATCAGCAGCGCCAGCCTGGGCATCTTGTGGATCAGTCCGCCCAGCCGGGCCAGGTTGCGTTCGCCGGTGGCGTGCAGCACCGAGCCGGTGCCGAGGAACAGCAGCCCTTTCATGAAGGCGTGGTTGACCGCGTGGTACAGCGTGGCGGTCAGCGCCAGTGCCGCCAGCGTATCCTTGTCGAAATGATGGAAGATCAGCGCCAGCCCGAAGCCGACCAGGATCAGGCCGATGTTCTCGATCGAGGAATAGGCCAGCAGCCGCTTCATGTCCTCCTGCACCGCGGCGAAGATCACGCCGAACAGTGCGGTAATCAGCCCGAGCGTCAGCGCGAGTACGCCCCACCACCACAATTGCGTGCCGAGCAGATCGAAGGTGACGCGCAGCATGCCGTAGATCGCGGTCTTCAACATGATGCCGCTCATCATCGCGGATACCGGTGAGGGAGCGGCGGGATGCGCCTCGGGCAGCCAGGCATGCAGCGGCAGCACGCCGGCCTTGGCACCGAAGCCGAACAGCGCCAGCAGGAAAGTGACGCTGGCCCAGAACGGCGACAGGTGGGCGTGGCGCATGGTGTCGAAAGTGTAGTCGCCGTGGCCGCCCTGCATTACGCCGAAGGCCATCAGGATGGCAATCGCACCGACATGCGCGATCAACAGATAGAGGAAGCCGGCGCGGCGCACCTCAAGTTTGTCGTGGTCGGTGGTGACCAGGAAATAGGAGGACAGCGCCATGCTTTCCCACGCCACCATGAACAGATAGGCGTCATCCGCCATGAACACCAGCGCCATCGCCGCCATGAATACGTGATACTCGAGAGTGAGCAGCGCCAGCGCGCCTTTTTCCATGTTGCGGAAATAGCCGGCGGAGAACAGCGAAATGCCGACGCTGGCGCTGCCCAGCAGCAGCAGGAAGAAGGAAGTCAGCGCATCCATGCGCAGGTGGAACGGCAGGCCCGGCAGGCCGAAGGGCAGGATGGCGCTGCTGGTTTCGGTCAGGCCGGCCAGGCCGGCGAGCGCCAGCACCAGAGAACCAAAAGCGCTGACCGGGAAAACGTAGCGCGTGATGTATGATGGTTTCAGCGCCAATCCGGACACACCAAGCAGCAGCCACGACACGATTACGCCCATGGCAATGTCTACCGGCAGAATTCCGAATTGTTCGAACACGGACTGACTAACCCCCCCTTAAGGTGCGAATTATATTCCCTGATATGGGGAAGGAAATGCAGACATCATTTGATCCGCATGCCGGGCTGTGCGCCGCTGTCGGGTGACAGGATGTACAACCCCGGTGTGTCGCCCGAAGCGGCCAGCACCATGCCTTCCGACAGGCCGAACTTCATCTTGCGCGGCGCCAGGTTGGCGACCATCACTGTCAGCCGCCCGATCAGTTCCTCCGGCGCATAGGCCGACTTGAT
>CAZMSI010000044.1:0-11293 GCA_964568895.1 uncultured Sideroxydans sp.
GCATGGTGACGATGTGTATTGGGACGGGGATGGGGGCGGCGGGCATCTTCGAATCGCTGTAAATCTACTGCGCAGCACCATGACTGCGTTGCTCGCTACGATTTCCAGCCGCTCTCCGTTTTGAAAGGGAAATGAAAACAATGAAAAAACTGATTGCGATTCTGATGCTGTGTCTCTCCATGCAGGCAAGCGCGCTGGAATTGAAGGGCGTAAAACTTCCTGACACTGCACAGGTGGACAAAGCCACGCTGCAACTGAACGGTGCGGGCATCCGCACCAAGTTCTTTTTCAAGGTGTATGTCGGCGCGCTATACCTGGACAAGAAGGCGAGCACTGCGGCCGATGTGCTGGCCGACACGGGTGCGAAGCGCGTGGCGATGTACTGGCTGCGTGACGTCGACAGCAAGCGGATACGGGACGGTTTTGAGGATGACCTGAAAGCGAACAAAACGCCTGCCCGGCTGGATACGCAGGTCAAGCAGTTCCTGGCGATCTTCGATACGTTCAAGGAAGTGAAAGAGGGCGATGTGATCGATGTCGATTATGTGCCGGGCGAGGGCACGCGCGTCAGTCTGAACGACAAGGAGATCGGGCGCGTGGCCGGTGCGGAATTCGGTGGCGCACTGATGCGCGTGTGGTTCGGCGACCATCCGGCGGACGAAGACCTGGAAAAAGGCATGCTGGGTGAGTGATCGTGCGGCGCAACTGAATGCCGATTGCCATGCCGGCGAGCTGGATAGTGACAGGCTGAAACAGGCGTTGCGCGCCGAGGGCGAGGATTTCCTGCATTCGGTGGAAGAAGGACGGCCGTACCTGTTCGCGGGTGCGGTCGTTTTCGTTTCCGATGTGCAGATGGCGCAGATGCGCGCGGTGATCGCTGCGGTGGAGCAGGTGGTGGCGTTGCCCGGCTGGCACGATGAGGCGCTGCGCCATGCCGATCATGCCGCGATTATCGACCCGCGTGCGAAGGGCGTGTTCATGGGTTACGACTTTCACCTCAACGCCGACGGCGCACACCTGATCGAGATCAACACCAATGCGGGCGGTGCTTTTTTTAATGCATTGCTGCGGCGCAGCCAGCAGGGTACAGGGCTGCCGGGTACGGCGGTGGCACCGGTCGATGCCGAGCAGGAGTTCCTGGATATGTTCCTGAACGAGTGGCGGCTGGCGCGCGGCAACAAACCGCTGCATGCCGTCGCCATTGTCGACGAGCAGCCGCGCGAACAATACTTCCATCCGGAGTTCCTGCTGGCACAGCGCATGTTCGAACGCGCGGGCATTACGGCGCTGATTGCCGATCCGTCGGAATTGTCGTTGCACAAGGATGCGCTGTATTGCGACGAGCAGAAAGTCGACCTGGTCTACAACCGGCTTACCGATTTCGCGCTGCAGCAATATACCGAACTGAGCATGGCATACCGGGACGATCTGGCCGTGCTGACGCCGCATCCGCATGCCTATGCGTTATATGCGGACAAGCGCAACCTTGCGCTGCTGACCGATGCCGATGTGCTGCGTGCGATGGGCGCATCATCGGAAACGGTGGCCGCGCTGGCGGCGGGCATTCCGCAACTGCGCCAGGTGCATGCATGGGATCGCGAGCAATGGTGGGCGGAGCGCAAGCAGTGGTTTTTCAAGCCGGCCACCGGTTACGGCGGCAAGGGCTCGTATCGCGGGGCGAACATCACCCGTCGGGTGTTCGAGGAAATCATGCAGGGTGGTTATGTGGCACAGCAGATGGCTGTGCCGGGCGAGCGCATGTTGTGCGTGGCGGGGGCGGAGCCCGCCGCGTTCAAGTCGGATGTGCGTTGCTATGTCTACGACGGCAAGTTGCAACTGGCTGCCGCGCGGCTGTATCAGGGGCAGACCACCAATTTTCGCACGGAGGGCGGAGGGTTTGCGCCGATCAGGATGGTCTAGAACCCGTTTTAAAACTACTGCGCTTGTCAGCTTGCGTTCCGGCGGTGCTCGGAATCCTCATGTATTGATACATACACTCCGGCTCCTGCGCTCCGGCGGAACTCAACCTGACTGCGCTCGCTACATTTTGAAACAGGTTCTATCGGTCTTATGTCGCGGCGTAACGCAGCAGCAGGCCTACTGGCACCGCACCTCGCTGACCACATCCTTGACGAATACGAGCTGGCAGGTACCGTTCTTACTGCCGTCCGGCATGGTGATGCCGTTGTAGTCCCACCACACGCTGCTGCCGGCATCGGTTACCACATAAGGGCCGCCGATCTGGTTTCTGACCATATCCATGCTGTGGCCTTTCATGCTTTCCATCTGTTTCTGGGTGAAGTGCTGTTTCGGACCGCAAGCGGCCAGAAAGAGAACGGTAGAGGCGGCGAGAGCCAGTCGTAGTGCTGTTTTCATGCTTGAAGCTCCAAAACGATATTGCAAGCCGCGCATACTAAAGCAATTGGCGGCTTGCGGAAAGCCCGCTGCACGAAGGCTAATGGTCGGTTAAAATGCGCGCATGACAGTTTACGCACTCATCGCCATTGCATTCGGCGCCGCCACCGGCGCCTGGCTGCGCTGGGGCCTGGGCCTGTGGCTCAACCCGCTGCTGCCGGAGCTGCCGATGGGCACGCTTGCCGCCAACATGCTCGGCGGCTACCTGATCGGGCTGGCAATCTCGTTCTTCGACCTGCACCAGGGGCTGGCGCCGGAGTGGCGGCTGTTCCTGATCACCGGCATGCTTGGCGCACTGACCACCTTTTCCACCTTTTCCGCCGAGACCGTCACGCTGCTATTACGCGGACAATACGGCTGGGGCATGGCAATCATCTCCGCGCATTTGACCGGTTCGTTGCTGATGACCGTGTTCGGCATCTACACCATGAAGCTGCTGCATCAATAAGGAAAGAGGGGGCACCATGCAAAGCGTCTATCTCAGGTTTTACGTCAGCGAAAAACAGCGCCACGATGGCAAGATGCTGTACGAATGGCTGCTGGAGGAAGCAAGGCGCCAGAAAATACCCGGCGGCTCGGTATTCCGCGCCATCGCCGGTTACGGCAGGCATGGCCATCTGCACGAGGAAACGTTCTTCGAACTGGCGGGCGAACTGCCGGTGCAGGTCGAATTCATACTTGATTCGCGCCTGGCTGACCACCTGCTGAATTCGCTGCGTGCCTACAAGCTGGACCTGTTCTTCGTGCGCTACCCGGTGGAAACCGGCACGGTTTAGCCCGGATATTTCACCAGACCACCCCGACTTTAATGGAAGCTCCCATGAATTCAAAGAAAAGTGCGTTTAAGGCGAGATTTCAATTTGTCCGCGCGGGTTTTGCGGGCGCCGCCGGGTGTTTTGCGGCATCTTCGCGCCCCCGCTTCGCACCAATGGGCCGTGCCATTGGATTGTCGCGGGATGCACAAATCTGCTCGCAAACCACCTCGTCGGCTTCCCGCAATCCGGTGAAATATCCGGGCTAGCTGTGCCACTCGACACTCCTACACAACTACTCCACGACGTTTTCGGCTACACCAGTTTCCGCGGCGCGCAACAGGCCATTGTCGAGCATGTGACTGCCGGCGGCGATGCGCTGGTGCTGATGCCGACCGGCGGCGGCAAATCCCTGTGCTACCAGCTTCCTTCGTTGCTGCGCGACGGCGTCGGCATCGTGGTGTCGCCGCTGATTGCGCTGATGCAGGACCAGGTCGAGGCGTTGCAGCAGGTTGGCGTGGCGGCGGCCTTCCTCAACTCCAGCCTGGATGCCGAGACAGCACGCGAAGTCACGGGGTGGTTGCTGAACGGCGAAATCAAACTGCTGTATGTCGCGCCGGAGCGGCTGATGACCGAAGGTTTCCTCAACCTGCTAGAACGCTTGCATCAGGACAACGGCATCGCGCTGTTCGCCATCGACGAGGCGCACTGCGTATCGCAATGGGGCCACGACTTCCGCCCGGAATACCGCGGGCTGACCGTGTTGCACGAGCGCTTTCCCGGGGTGCCGCGCATCGCGCTGACCGCTACTGCGGATGCGCCGACGCGGCGCGAGATCGTCGAGCGGCTGGCGCTGGAAGACGCGCAGCAATTTGTCTCCAGCTTCGACCGCCCCAACATCCGCTATCGCGTCACGTTGAAGGACAACGCGCGCCAGCAACTGCTGGTCTTCCTCGAAAGCGAACATCCCAACGACGCGGGCATTGTGTATTGCCTGTCGCGGCGCAAGGTTGATGAGACCGCGGAGTGGCTCAAGCAGCAGGGGCGTGATGCACTGCCGTATCACGCCGGGCTGGATACGGCCACGCGCAACAGGAACCAGAGCAGGTTCCTGCGCGAGGAGGGCGTGGTGATGGTGGCCACGGTCGCGTTCGGCATGGGCATCGACAAGCCCAACGTGCGTTTTGTCGCGCACCTGGATCTGCCCAAGAGCATGGAAGGTTATTACCAGGAAACCGGTCGTGCCGGGCGCGATGATCTGCCGGCGAATGCGTGGATGGCCTACGGCCTGGGCGATGTGGTGTCGATGCGCCAGATGTTGCTGTCCGGCGATGCGCCGGAGGAACGCAAGCGCGTGGAACTGCAGAAGCTCGATGCGCTGCTCGGCTTCTGCGAAACCACCGGCTGCCGCCACCAGGCCATCCTGCGCTACTTCGGCGAACAGCATCCGGGCGGCTGCCGGCAGTGCGACAATTGCCTCGATCCGGTGGATACCTGGGAAGCGACGCATGCCGCGCAGATGGCGCTGTCCTGTGTTTACCGCACCGGCCAGCGCTTCGGCGTGGCGCACCTGATCGACGTGCTGCTGGGCAAGGAAACCGCGAAGATCGAACAGTTCCGCCACAACCAGCTTTCCACCTGGGGCATCGGCAATGATTTTACCAAGCAGCAATGGAGCAGCGTGTATCGCCAGCTGGTTGCCGCAGGTTTCATCAACGTGGACATGGAGGCTTACGGCGGACTGAAGCTGACCGAAGCCGCACGTCCGGTGCTGCGCGGCGAACAGGCGGTGTGGCTGCGGCGCGATGCGGCACCGGCCAAACGCAAGGCCAGCAAGGCCGAGCGCGGCTCGCGCCTGCGCGAAGCGTTCGAGGGCGCCAGCGACGACCCGCTGTGGCAGGCGCTGAAGGCGCGGCGGCTGGAACTGGCCCGGGAGCAGGGCGTGCCGCCCTATGTGATTTTCCACGACAGTACGCTGCTGGAAATCCGCGAGCACAAACCACACACGCTGGATGAGATGGCGCAACTCAGCGGCGTCGGCCAGGCCAAGCTGGCGAAGTATGGCGATGCATTCCTGCAGGTGGTGGCAGAGGCGTAAAAGAACCTGTTTTGCACGCGCTGTATTTCGGGACAAGTTCTGGTTGTTCCGCCGCAGGTGGCATGGCACACTGAATCAAACCTTTCACATCTGGACGCGCATGGACTACGACATACTCATCATCGGTTCCGGCCCCGCCGGCCAGCAAGCGGCGTGGCAGGCATCGCGCATGGGCAAGCGCGCAGCCATCGTCGAGCGCAAACCGAAACTCGGCGGCGCGGGTCTGCAGACCGGCACCATACCCAGCAAGGCGATGCGCGAGGTGGCCTACCTGCTGTCGCGTTCCGGCGGCGGCATGCGACAGGGACTGGCGCTCGACAGTATCAATCGCCACGGCCTGCTGGCCGATGCGGTGCGGCGCAAGGAAGGCGTGATCGCGCAGCAGGAATCGGTGATCCTGCGCCGGCTGCTGAAGAACGGCGTGGCGCTGATCCCGGGCGAGGCGTCGTTCCTCGATGCGCATACCCTGCAGGTCACCGACAGCTCCGGCAATGCGCGCAAGATTTCCGCCGGGGTGATTTTGCTGGCCGCCGGCTCGCGTCCGCGCCGCCCGGCCGATGTGCCGTTCGACAAGCAGACCGTGCTCGACTCGACCTCCATCCTCAACCTGCGCCACCTGCCGAAGACGCTGCTGGTGGTGGGCGGCGGCGTGATTGCCTGCGAATTCATTTCCATCTTCGCCGCGCTCGGCGTGCGGGTGGAGGTGGTGGACAGCCACGCGCAACTGCTGGAATACCTGAGCGGGGACGTGGTGAAGGTGCTGGCCGACAGTTTCCTCGGCATGGGCGTGGAATTCCACATGCAGCAGCGCGTGGCGGAGATCAAACGCGAAGGCGAGGGCGTGACGACCGTGCTGCAGAACGGCGAACAGTTCCATACCGATGCGCTGCTCTACGCACAGGGGCGGCAACCCAATACCGAATTGCTGCAGGTGGAGCATGCCGGACTTGCACTCGACAACGGCTGGATCGAAGTCAACGAAGATTTCCAGACCAGCGTGCCGCACATCTACGCGGTGGGCGACCTGGTCGGCCGTCCCGCACTGGCTTCCACCGGCATGGAGCAGGGCCGCGCCGCGGTGCTGCATGCGTTCGGCGGCGAACAGCACGTGATGGCGGAAAACCTGCCGATGGCGGTGTATACCATTCCGGAAATTTCCTACGTCGGCAAGACCGAGCGCGAAGTGAAAAAGGAAAATATTCCCTGCGTGGTCGGCCGGGCCTATTTCAAGGACAGCGCGCGCGGCCAGATCATCGGCGACGCGCACGGGCTGCTCAAGCTGGTGGTCAATGCAGAGAACGAGAAACTGCTGGGCGTGCACATCGTCGGCGAACAGGCCAGCGAACTGATCCACATCGGGCAACTGGTGATGAACCTGAACGGCAGCGTGCGCGACCTGGTGGCCAACGTGTTCAATTACCCGACGCTGGCCGAATGCTACAAGCTGGCGGCGCTGGATTGCGTGCAGCAGTTAAAACAGGCGGGGGCAAGTGCCGGATGAGCGGAGCGCCTCAGTTTTTCCCGGTGCTGCCCGCTATCTTTGACCGGTAATAATCCGCGTACTTTATATCTTCGTTCAGGATATGCCCAATCAGCACATCCTTGATCGCCAGTCCGGCCTCTATCCATTCCGAATACAGGTTGTAGTTCAGCGGCTTTTCCTTGATATCCTGCAGCGCCTGAATGATCTGCGCATGTTTGCCGATATGGTCTTGCAGGTCGGGATAGTTCCATTCCCTGAACAGTTTTGCTTCATTAGCGAAATGCCGGCTGGCATCGGCGATGATGAGCTGCAGTCTTTTCTTGATCTCGTCCAGCTCCATCCGGTCCACGATGGCCCGGTTGAAGTCATTGACCAGGGATGCGAACCGTTTGTGATCTTCGTCGATCTCAAGGATGCCCACGATCATCCTGTCGTTCCATTCGATCTTCCAGATATGCGGCTCCATGGTTCCCGTCCTTTTATGTCTGGCGGATCATTCCGGAAAAGGGATCAGCCAGGCAGTTGATAATTGCGCTCTCGAAATAGCGTAAGGCACGCATCGACCACTTTCGGGTCGTAGCGCACATCCCTGTTTTGTTCGATTTCTTCCAGTGCCGCCTCGATGCCGAGTCCCGGCCGGTAAGGCCGGTGCGACATCATCGATTCCACTACGTCGGCCACAGCCATGATCCTCGCCTCGAGCAGTATCTGCTCGCCCTTGAGTCCCTGCGGATAGCCAGAGCCATCCATTCTTTCGTGGTGCTGCAGGATGATGTCGGCAATCGGCCAGGGGAACTTCACGTCCTTCAGGATGTTATATCCTTCCTGCGGGTGAGTCTTGATGAGCTCAAACTCTATCCTGGAGAGTTTTCCGGGCTTGGACAGGATTTCCGCAGGGATGTGGATTTTCCCCAGGTCGTGGATGATGGCCGCGAGATGGAGGCCGCTGACCTGTTCTTCCGGCAGCCCCATTTCCTGCGCGATGGCCTTGGCCAGCACGGCTACGCGCCGCTGATGGCCGGCGGTATAAGGATCGCGGGCTTCTACGGTATCGGCGATGGTCTGGATGGATTGCTCCAGGCTCTGGCGCAGGATGACAGCGTGCTGTTCGTGTTCCTTGCGGGTGCGCAGTGTGATGATGCCGAAAGCCAGGTCATTGGCCAGTTCCTCCAGCAAGGCCACCTCTTCCTCGTTAAATGCCCCCGGATCGACTGCATAGATGGTAAGGGCCCCGAATGCCTGTCCACTATCAAGCAGTGGCAGCGCGATGCTGGCCTGATAGCCGCGCTTGATGGCAGCCTCACGCCATGGCGCCAGGTTCGGATTGGTCTGGACATCCTGATTGATCACTGTTTGAGCTGTTCTGATCGCGGTGCCGGTCGGTCCGCGCCCCAGTTCCGTATCGGCCCATGTGACATGGACGTTATCCAGGTAGCCTTCTTCATAGCCGGATAGTGCGACGGGGCGCACGGCCCTGGCTTCATCGTGTTCCGCATAACCTACCCATGCCATCAGGTAGCCGCCTGTTTCTACGGTAAGTTTGCAGATGTCGGCAAGGATTTTCTGTTCGTCTGATGCATGCACCAGCAGGGTATTGCATTGCGACAGCAGGGAGAGAGCACGATTGACCTTGCCCATTTCGGATTCATGTTGCTTGCGCTCGGTGATGTCACGCACAATGCTCAACAGATACGGCTTGTCGAGAGTGATCGCTTTTGTATTGATTTCCACGGGGAATGTCGATCCGTCCTTGCGTTGGTGCATGCTTTCGAATTGCGCACTGCCCGTCTGCTTGATCCGGTTTGCGATTACAGCTCCGGCTTGTTCGTCGAGTTGAGAATCGATGTCGAAAATGCGCATGGCCAGCAGTTCTTCCCGGGTATAGCCCAATTCCCGGCATTCAGTTTCGTTTACGTCCAGAAAGCGCATGGTGGCAGGATCGAGCACTTCGATGGCATCGCTGGAATTGTCGAGCAAGGAGCGGAAGATGCTCAATTGCTCCTCGGCCAGCTTGCGCTCGGTGATGTCGATGCCAATGCCCAGGACACTTGTGCCGAGACTGGATTTAATCCTGGTTGCGGTAAAGGTGTAGTAACGGATGCCTCTCAGGGCTATTACGCGTCCTTCAGTCGTTGCCGATCCGGTTTCGAAAGCCTCCTGAAGCTTCCGGGTAATATATGCCCTGTCTTCTTCATAGATGAATGCCAGGGCATTGGACCTGGTCATGTCCTCCTGCGAGAACCCCAGCAAATTCGCGGTATTGTCGCTCCAGCGCAAAAAGTTTCCCTGCTGGTCGAGGACAAAGAAAATATCGGGCAGGTTTTTGATCAAAGTGTCGGAGAACGCCTTTTCTTCCCGTAACGTCTGCTCGGCATGCCTGCGCTCGGTGATGTCGTGCATCGTCGCGACAACACGATAGGGGGTTGCTTTCCCTTCCTTGAAAATGGGCTGGGCGTTGATCGAAATCCAGGTCAGCTCACCATTTGGCTTGTGAATGCCCATGATGACATCGGATTGCGGAATGCCGGTTTTCAGTACCTTCACGACCGGGTGTGTTTCGCCTGTAAACGGTGAGCCATCCTCGTGAATCGAACGCCAACCGGGATCGTACGAAGTTTTATCCCTCAACTGGTCAGCGGAGAGGCCTAATACGCGTTCCGCGCTCTTGTTGAATGTGATGACTGCCGCATTTTCGTCCTGCAATATCACGCCTTCTTCCATCGTGCTGACCAGCAAGCGATATTGTTCTTCGCTTTCGCGCAACCTGCCTGCAGTCTGCTTGTGCTCGGTAATATCCTGATAGATACCCAGCATGCCGATGATGCGGTTGCCTGCATCGCGCAGCGGCACTTTCGACGTTCTGATCCAGACGTTGGTGCCATCATCTCTGGTCTGTAGTTCTTCAAAATTCAGCTTGGCGTTGCCCGAGTCCATCACGGCCTTGTCGTCGGCGCGGTACAGCTCTGCCCGATCCTTCCACGCCATGTCGAAATCGGTCTTGCCGGCCAGCTCGTCGGGATCGGAGTAACCGGCGTCATTTGCAAACGGGGTGTTGCAGCCGAGGTAGCGCAGATCGTGATCTTTCCAGAAGATGCGGACTGGTGCATTTTCCACGATGGAGCGGAGCAAATCCTTTGATTCCTGCAGCCTGTCTTTTGCCAGCTTGCGTTCGGTGATGTCCTCGAGGATATGCAGGGAATAGAGATAGTTTCCCTGCGCATCGTTTATGGAGAAGGAGCGCGAGAAATAGGTTGTCTCGTCAACTGTTATCTCATCTTCCCCGTTTTCCGCATTTTCCGTCATTGTCTGCTGGCAGTGATCCAGCGGGGCATGGGTTTTCGGGAAGATTTCGTAATAGGGCTGGCCGATGATCTGCTTGAAGGGAATTCCCGCGAGTTGCTGGTAGGCGCGATTACAGCGCAGGATACGGCAATCCTTGTCGTGCAGGAAAACCGGGTCTTTCAGCACGTCCAGCGCGGCTATCCACTCCTGGTGTGCCTGTTCTATTTTCCTGCCTGCGTCCTCGAATTTTTGGGTAACGGCCCGGTGTTCGGCGTCATGGCGGGCACAACGAGCCTCCGCTTCGGCCAGCGCTTGTCGCGCGGCCGCCAGCTCGCGTTGCAACTTTTCCAGTGTGTTTCCCATCACCACCCCGAATTGTTTTTATTGTTTTTTGGTGAAACAGCCCGAGCGTACAACGGTTGCCGGATCAAGGCCAATGTGCAATGACTGTCAGTAACCTTGCTGCAGGCTACACTATTAAACCCTGTATAGCTGGATATTTGCAACCCGGTTCGAGGCTGGTGCATGCTGCGGGTTCAGACCGGGAGGTTGTAGCATCGGCGCCATCCGATGGAATTGGACTAACGGGGCGACTCTGGCCTATGCTATTCGGCGGCCCGGGCTGGCTTTGTCCAGCCCGTAATTCATAAACTCGATATGTTCATGGTGATCTATGTCCTGCAATCCGGAAGTTATCAGGGATGTTCCGCTGTTCTCGCTGTTCGACGAAGAGGAACTGGCGGTTATTGCCAGTCAGGTGGAGCTGCACAAGTTTGCTCCGCGTCAGAGAATATACAAATCGGGTGACCCCAGCGACCGCGCCTACATCATGGTGTCGGGAGCGGTTCAGGTCACCACCATCGACGACGACAACCAGATCGTGCTGCTGGACCAGCCGATCAAGGGCGAGGTGTTCGGCTTTGCTTCGATGCTTGCGCAAACACCGCACCAGACCGAAGCCATGGCCGTCGAGGAGACGCTGTGCATCGTCATGGACCTGAACGACATCACCGTGCTGCTGCGCCGCAAGCCGGATGCCGGCCTGGACCTGATGAAGGTCATGGGCAGGCAGTTCCATGCGGCGGAAAAGCTGGTGCGGCTGCGCGCGGCGCGTAACCCGAACGATGTGATCGAGGAATCGCAGACGCTGGGCGAGCGGGTCGCCGATACGGTTGCTTCGTTCGGCGGCTCATGGACTTTCATCATCATATTTGCGGTCGTGCTGATCCTGTATTCCACCATTAATGTGGAACTGAAAGGCAG
>CAZMSI010000045.1:0-11227 GCA_964568895.1 uncultured Sideroxydans sp.
GGAACGATGGCTGTTCCTCTGGCTGCGCCTCGATCTTGACGCCGTTCTTGATCAGGTCGGACACCATCCACAGATCCTGGGGCGCATAGCAAATGATGTGCTTGCCCTCTTCGGTGACCGCATGCAGCGTACGTCCGCTAATAGTGACCTTGCTGATATGACCCTGCTTGACCTCTTCCAGGAATTGCGAATAGTCGATCTGGGTCTGCGCAGACTGCAGCTGACGCGCACTGAACTGGTTAAATATGGTCATCAGCACCAGGGCCACAACCAGCCAAATGCCGACGCTCTTAAACAGATTATTCAAAATTGCCCCCAACTGGCAGAAATTAAACTGCCGAATCCAAACTGCATTAAACACCGTCCTGCTTGATTACTCAAGTTTTTCCAGGCCTAAAAGATACAATTCGCTGCTGCGATCACGCGATGCCCTGGGCTTACGCGTCACCACCCGGCCAAAATAGCTGCGCATCAGCCGGATATACGCCTCAAAGCCGGCACCCTGGAACACTTTGACCAGAAAAGCGCCTCCCGGCTTCAGGTGCTGTAGCGCAAACTCCAGCGCCAGTTCCGCCAAGTGCATGGCGCGCGCCTGGTCGGACATACCTATGCCGCTTATATTGGGGGCCATATCGGAAATAACAAGCCCGACCTGCCGCCCGGCAAGCTTTTCTTCCAGCTGCGCCAGCACCTCGCTTTCGCGAAAATCGCCCTGGATGAAATCCACCCCCGGCAACGGCTGCAACGGCAGCAGGTCCAGCGCAATCACCTTGCAGCCTCTGGCTGCAGCCACCTGCGACCACCCCCCCGGCGTCGCCCCGAGATCGACCACCACGGTTCCAGGTTTGAGCAGGCGGTCACGCTCATCGACCTCCAGCAGCTTGTAGGCTGCGCGCGAACGGTAGCCTTCCTTTTGCGCACGCTGCACGAAAGGATCATTGACGTGCTCGCGCATCCACTGTTTACTGGTTTTGGAACGCTTCATCGATAGGGCATATTAACGCTAATTTCGCGCCTGCGACGGGGGCAGCTTGGGATGCCATCCGCGAAGCAAGACGCGCCGTAGTGCAAGCCACTATAAGCGGCTTGCGACAAAGGAGGGCGCCCAAACCGCCCCCGTCCCGAAGGGTTGCTGCGAAAAGACAGCAACTGCTGTGTTACTCGTCTTGCCGATGGGATAGCCATCGGCTGCAACTCGCGCCTTGCATTTACTGCCTTTTCGCAGCAACGCAGACGTGCAATTAACGTTAACATGCCCTAAAATCCGGCCTCATTCGAAAGGCACAGCATGTTAACCCTCACCACAGACCAGCGCCGTGACCTCAGGGCGCGCGCGCATCCGCTCAATCCCGTAGTCATGACAGGCAATGCCGGACTGACTTCCGCCGTACTGGAAGAAATCCGCCGTGCACTGGATAGTCATGGACTGATCAAGATTCGCACCACCGGGGAGCGCAAAGAACGCGATGCCATGATGCGGGAAATTTGCGAACAACTGGATGCGGCTCCCGTGCAGCACATCGGCAAAATCCTGGTGGTGTACCGTCCTGCGGCAGAAAAACCGGAAACAAAGCCGGCGCGCCGAAAAAGCAAACCAGCGACTAAAAAGAAACTGGGCAGCCGTAACCGATAAAATCCGGAAAGTCGCTTACAAATACTGTACGTCGACCACTTCGTACTCGCGAACACCGCCCGGTGCCTGCACTTCAGCGGTATCGCCGCTGTACTTGCCGATTAGCGCCCGCGCGATGGGCGAACTGATGGAAATCTTGCACTGCTTGATGTCGGCCTCGTCGTCGCCGACGATCTGGTAGGTCACCACATCGCCATTGTCCATATCCTCCAGCTTGACCGTCGCACCGAACACGCAGCGGCCGTCGGCATTGATGGTCCTGGGGTCGATCACCTGCGCGCTGCCCAGTTTGGCCTCCAGTTCCAGGATACGCCCTTCAATAAAGCCCTGGCGTTCCTTGGCCGCCTCATATTCGGCGTTCTCAGACAAATCGCCCTGCGCGCGCGCCTCGGCAATCGCAGTGATCACGGACGGACGCTCCACCGTCTTCAGATGGTGCAACTCATTGCGCAATAATTCGGCGCCCAATACCGTTAATGGAGTTTTGCTCATACCGCCACTTCCCTCAAATCTCTAATCAAGCAGACGCCGATGCTGCGCCTGCACGTCGTACACCTGCAATTCCGCCAGGTGCTGCATCCCGCGGCAAGCCACACGGGCTCCCGCCAGCGTCGTGTAATACGTTACTCTACCCTGCAACGCGGCATGACGGATGGACCAGGAATCCTGCATCGCGCTGCGCGTGCTGTCCACAGTGTTGAAGATCAGGCTGATTTCGCCGTTCTTGATCATATCCACCACATGCGGACGTCCTTCCGCCACCTTGTTCACCACCGCCACCTCAACTCCCGCTTCGCTCAGCGCCGCTGCGGTACCTCGCGTCGCCAGCACGGTAAAGCCAAGCTCCCGCAGGCTGCGACCAACCTCGATCGCCCCCTGCTTGTCGGCATCACGCACACTGATGAAAACCCTGCCCGCCGCCGGCAGCCGGATACCCGCCGCCAGTTGCGATTTCACAAAGGCTTCAGCGAAACTTTCGCCTACGCCCATCACTTCGCCCGTGGATTTCATTTCCGGACCGAGGATGACATCCACGCCCGGGAACTTGATGAATGGAAACACCGCTTCTTTTACCGAATAATACGGCGGCACGACCTCCCCTGTCACCCCCTGTTGCGCCAGCGTCCTGCCCACCATGCAGCGCGCGGCAACCTTGGCCAGCGACAAACCGGTCGCCTTGGAAACATAGGGCACGGTACGCGAGGCACGCGGGTTCACTTCCAGCACGTATACAGTTTCGCCCTGGATGGCAAACTGTACATTCATCAGCCCGACCACGTTCAGCATCCCGGCCATTGCCCTGGTCTGGCGGCGCAGTTCGTCCTGCATTTCCGGCGACAGACTGAATGGCGGCAGCGAACAGGCCGAATCGCCGGAATGCACGCCCGCCTCTTCGATGTGCTCCATGATGCCTCCGATGACGACGTCCGTGCCATCGGACACTGCATCCACGTCCACCTCGATCGCATCGTTGAGGAAACGATCGAGCAGGATCGGCATGTGCTCGGGATAGGTCTTGGCCATCTCCACGGCATCGCGCATATAGCGCTCGAGGTCGGCTTGCGCATGGATGATTTCCATTGCACGCCCACCCAAAACGTTGGAAGGACGCACCACCAGCGGATAACCGATTTCTTCTGCTCCGGAAAGCGCTTCCGGCAGGGTGCGCGCCGTGCGGTTGGGCGGTTGCTTCAAATCAAGCTGGTGCAGCATGTGCTGGAAGCGTGCGCGGTCTTCCGCGCAATCGATCATGTCCGGTGTGGTGCCGATGATGGGTACACCGTTTTTCTCCAGGCCGCGGGCCAGCTTGAGCGGCGTCTGTCCGCCGTATTGCACGATCACGCCAACCGGCTTTTCTACTGCCACCACTTCCAGCACGTCTTCCAGCGTCAACGGTTCAAAATACAGGCGATCCGATGTGTCGTAGTCGGTGGAAACGGTCTCCGGGTTGCAGTTGACCATGATGGTTTCATAGCCGTCCTCGCGCATCGCCAGCGCGGCATGCACGCAACAGTAGTCGAACTCGATGCCCTGACCGATGCGGTTCGGCCCGCCGCCCAGCACCATGATTTTCTTCCTGTCGGAAGGCGCAGCCTCACACTCTTCCTCGTAACTGGAATACATATAGGCGGTGTTGGTCGCAAATTCGGCAGCGCAGGTATCGACCCGTTTGAACACCGGGCGCACGCTGAGTGCATGACGGTAGGCGCGCACCGCTGCCGCATCGGTATCCAGCAGTACAGCCAGACGCGCATCGGCAAATCCGCTGCGCTTCAGCACACGCAGATCGTCAGCGGAAAGGCTTTCCAGCGTATGGCCAGCCAACGCCAGTTCCTGACGAATGATGTCCTCGATCTGTACCAGGAACCATGGGTCAATCTTGCTGTAATTGAATACTTCCTCGATGCTCATACCGAAGCGGAAAGCATCGCCCACCGCCCAGATGCGCTCCGGCCCCGGCGCCCCCAATTCGGCGGCAATCGCTTCGCGGTCGGCAAATTTTGAATCAAGCCCGTTCACGCCCACTTCCAGTCCGCGCAGCGCTTTCTGGAACGACTCCTGGAAGGTGCGACCGATCGCCATCACCTCGCCCACCGATTTCATCTGCGTAGTCAGGCGATCGTTGGCCTGCGGGAATTTTTCGAAAGCGAAACGCGGAATCTTGGTCACCACGTAATCGATGGTCGGCTCGAACGAAGCCGGCGTCGCCCCACCGGTAATCTCGTTTTTCAATTCGTCCAGCGTATAGCCCACCGCCAGCTTGGCGGCGACCTTGGCAATCGGGAAACCGGTCGCCTTGGAAGCCAGCGCCGAGGAACGCGACACGCGCGGATTCATCTCGATCACCACCATGCGCCCGTTGTCCGGGTTGGTGGCAAACTGCACATTGGAGCCGCCGGTCTCTACGCCGATCTCGCGCAGTACTGCAATGCTCGCATCGCGCAGGATCTGGTATTCCTTGTCGGTCAGTGTCTGCGCCGGCGCCACGGTAATCGAGTCGCCGGTATGCACCCCCATCGGGTCGAGGTTCTCGATGGAACAGATGATGATGCAGTTATCGTTACGATCGCGCACCACCTCCATCTCGAATTCTTTCCAGCCGAGCAGCGATTCCTCGATCAGCAATTCCCTGGTCGGGCTGGCCTCCAGTCCGCGCTCGCAGATTTCGACGAATTCCTCGCGGTTGTAGGCGATGCCGCCGCCGGAACCACCCATGGTGAACGAGGGACGGATGATGGTGGGGAAACCCATCGCCTGCTGCACCTGCAGCGCCTCTTCCATGCTGTGGGCGATGGCCGAACGCGCCGAGGCCAGACCGATCTTGTCCATCGCCTGCTTGAATTTCTCGCGGTCCTCCGCCTTGTCGATGGCATCACGCGATGCACCTATCATCTCGACGCCGTATTTTTCCAGCACGCCATGCTTGGCCAGGTCCAGCGCGCAATTCAGCGCAGTCTGCCCGCCCATGGTCGGCAGGATGGCATCCGGTTTTTCCTTGGCAATGATTTTTTCCAGCATCTGCCAGGTGATCGGCTCGATGTAAGTCGCATCCGCCATGTTCGGGTCGGTCATGATAGTGGCCGGGTTCGAGTTCGCCAGGATCACGCGATAACCTTCCTCGCGCAGCGCCTTGCAGGCCTGCGCGCCGGAATAGTCGAACTCGCACGCCTGCCCGATGACGATGGGGCCGGCGCCGATGATCAGGATGCTTTTGATATCTGTACGCTTCGGCATTTATTTCCCCATCATCGCCACAAAGCGATCAAACAGGTAATCGACATCATGCGGACCCGGACTGGCTTCCGGATGGCCCTGGAAACAGAATGCCGGCTTGTCGGTCAGCTCGAAACCCTGCAGCGTGCCGTCGAACAGCGAGACATGGGTCACCCGCGCATTCGCCGGCAGCGTCGCCGCATCCACGGCGAAGCCGTGGTTCTGGCTGGTGATCATCACGCGCTTGCTCTGTATATCCTGCACCGGATGGTTGGCGCCACGGTGGCCGAATTTCATTTTTACCGACTGTGCGCCGCAAGCCAGACCCAGAATCTGGTGGCCGAGGCAAATACCGAACAACGGAATGTTTTTCTCCAGGAACTGCTGCGTTGCGGCAATCGCATAATCGCAAGGCTCGGGATCGCCCGGTCCATTGGACAGGAACACCCCATCCGGATTCATCGCCAGCACGTCTGCAGCCTTTGTTTTCGCCGGCACCACAGTGACGCGGCAGCCACGCTCGGCCAGCTTGCGCAGAATGTTGCGCTTGACCCCGAAGTCGTAGGCCACCACGTGGCAGGATGCAGGATTCGGGATACGGGATTCAGTAGAACCCACGGCCCCACCTTCCCCTGAATCCTGAATCCCGAATCCCGAATCCTGATACCCCTCGCCCAGCGCCCATTCGCGCTGCGACCACTCATAAGGCTGATCGCAAGTCACCACCTGCGCCAGATCCATTCCAGCCAGACCGGCGAACTTGCGCGCCTCGGCCAGTGCCGCATCCACGTCGTCGCCACTGGCAATGCAGCCATTCTGTGCACCCTGCTCGCGCAGGATGCGGGTCAGCTTGCGCGTATCGATACCGGCGATGGCGACCACGTTGTTGGCCTTGAGGTAATCGGGCAAAGATTGCGTCGCGCGGAAGTTGCTTACGGTCAGCGACAGATCGCGGATCACCAGGCCGCTGGCGAATACCTGACGCGATTCCACGTCCTCTTCGTTGACACCGACGTTACCGATGTGCGGGCAGGTCAGGGTGACGATCTGCTTGCAATAAGATGGGTCGGTGAGAATTTCCTGGTAGCCGGTCATCGAGGTATTGAACACCACCTCGCCCGTACTCATGCCGGAAGCCCCAATGGAAATGCCACGAAACACCGTCCCATCGGCTAATACAAGAATGGCGGGATTCGTTTGCGGCACGCGATACTCCAAGACTGATGACATAAAGAAGCGGGACGAACCTTGGTTCATCCCGCTTCTGATGGCACGAATTATACCCGAATGCCGGCAGGCTATCAAATACCGCGGCACGGTTTGTGCCTGCCGCGTTACGACCCGTTCAGCCCGTGCCGCCCACCGTCAGCCCGTCGATACGCACCGTCGGCTGACCTACCCCTACCGGCACGCTCTGCCCCTCTTTGCCACAGGTGCCGACGCCCGGATCGAGCGCCAGGTCATTGCCAATCATGCTGACCCGGGTCAGCGCCTCCGGACCGTTTCCGATCAGCGTGGCGCCCTTCACCGGCACGGTGATCTTACCGTCTTCGATCAGGTAGGCCTCGGTAGTCGAAAACACGAATTTGCCGCTGGTGATATCCACCTGGCCGCCACCGAAGTTGGCCGCATACAGGCCATGCTTGACCGAAGCGATGATTTCCTCCGGCGCCTTGTCGCCCGCCAGCATCATGGTATTGGTCATGCGCGGCATCGGCAGGTGGGCAAACGACTCGCGCCGCGCGTTGCCGGTGACCGGCACGCCCATCAGCCGCGCATTCAGAGAGTCCTGCAGATAACCGCGCAGGATGCCGTCCTCGATCAGCACGGTGCGCTGGGTCGGGTTGCCTTCGTCGTCCATGTTGAGCGAACCGCGCCGATTGGCGATGGTGCCGTCGTCCACCACAGTCACGCCGGGTGCCGCCACGCGTTTGCCGACACGCCCGGAAAACGCGGAACTGCCCTTGCGGTTGAAATCACCCTCCAGCCCGTGCCCCACTGCTTCATGCAGCAGGATGCCGGGCCAACCGGAGCCCAGCACCACGGTCATATTGCCCGCCGGTGCCGGACCGGCATCGAGATTGACCACGGCCTGATGCACTGCCCTGGCCGCATAATCGTGCAGCACCTCGTCGGTGAAATAATCGTAGTCGAAACGCCCGCCGCCGCCGGCCGAGCCCTGCTCGCGGCGACCATTGCTCTCGACGATCACCTGCAGCGACAGCCGCACCAGCGGGCGGATATCGGCATTCATCAGGCCGTCGTTGCGCACCACCAGCACCACCTCGTATTCCCCCGCCAGGTTGGCCATTACCTGGGTAACGCGTGGGTCCAGCGCGCGCGCCTGGTGCTCCAGCCGTTCCAGCAGCGTAATCTTGCTGGCAGCGTCGAGTGAAGCAATGGGATCGTGTGGCAAATAAAGTTTCCGGCTCTTGCCGGTATGCAGTAATGGTGCAGTCTGCCTGCCGCCCTGGCGCGCAATGGCACGCGTGGCCAGCGCCGCCTGCTCCAGCGCGGGCAGGCTGATCTCATCGGAATAGGCAAATGCGGTTTTCTCGCCGCTCACCGCACGCACGCCCACGCCCTGGTCGATGCTGAAGCTGCCGGACTTGACGATGCCCTCTTCCAGCGACCAGCTTTCGCTGCGGCCGTACTGGAAATACAGGTCGGCATAATCCACCTTGTGCGCCAGCATTTTGGAGAACACCCGCTCCAGCCGGCCGGCATCGATGGCATGCGGGGTGAGCAGCGATTGTTGCGCGAGCAGGAAAGGTGTTTCAGCTTTAACGTTCATAATTCACCCACAGATAAGGTTCGGTGCTCCAGCGCCGGCAGGCTGGCGCGCAGGCTGTCCTGGTAGCTGCGATTGACTTCTGCAATCACGACCCCGGAGCCGCGCGACATCTGGTCGAGAATGCGCCCCCAGGGATCGACAATCATGCTGTGGCCGTGGGTTTCGCGGCCGCTGACGTGATAACCGCCCTGCGCGGCGGCGATTACATAGGCCAGATTCTCTATGGCGCGCGCGCGCAGCAAAGGTTCCCAATGCATTTTGCCGGTGGTCTCGGTGAAGGCCGAGGGCAACACGATGATATCCACTCCGCGCATCGCGCGGAACAGCTCGGGAAAACGCAAATCATAACAAACGGCCAGACCGATGCGCCCGAACGGGCTGTCCACCACTACCACCTTGTTGCCCGGCTCGATGGTATTTGCTTCGTGGTATTGCTCGTTGCCGAGATCGAGATTGAACAGGTGTATCTTGTCGTAGCGCGCTACTTGCTCGCCAAGCTCATTGAACACCAGGCAGCTGTTGAGCACTTTGTCCGGCGAACTGGCCGCCAGCGGGATCGAACCGCCAACCAGCCAGATTTTGTGTTTGCGCGCAGTTTCGCTGAGAAATTCCTGGATCGGTCCCATGCCCGCCTGTTCGCGCACCGCAATCTTGTCGGTATCCTTCATGCCTATGATCGGAAAGTATTCCGGCAACACCACCAGTTGCGCACCCTGCTCCACCGCTTTCTCGATCAGCCGCTGCGCTTCGTTCAGGTTGCCGGTCACGTTCGGACCCGACGCCATCTGGATGGCGGCAACCCTGAATGCGAGGGCCTGCCCGGCAATGCGTTTTTGTGTGGAGTCTGCGTCTGGCATGTTTATTCCTGAAAAGTCATTTCTGCTCCGTTGCGGCAGGCTTGCCTGCACCCACCTTGGTCACACTGGGATCTGCCCAGGACCCGGTCACGTCGTATTCAAACGATACCAGCTTATCGAGCGGCTCGCGCAACAGCTTGTTGGCAATAAAAGTACCGATCCCCACTGCCGGCCCGGCGGCAAACGCACCGAGCAGCGATACGCTGTCGCCCACCGTGGGCAGGATGCGCACGCGCAGGTTCTGCGTTTCGCGGTTCAGATCCACCTGGCCGGTCATGGTGACCTTGGCGGCCGAGCCCAACATTTTGAAGTTGTCGGTAAGCATCATGCCGTGCGCAATCCTCGCATCGCCGGTAATGCTGTCGAATTCGAAGCCGGTGCTGAATACATCGGTGAAATCCAGCGTAATGTGCCGGGGCAGTGCCTGCAGGCTGAGAATGCCGAGCAGCTTGCCGATGCCGGGATCGATTTGCAGGAATTGTCCCTTGCTCGCATCAATATGCAATGTACCATCCAGCGTAGCATAGTTGAACTCAGCCGGACTCCCGTTCCACGCAAACTCGCCGGTAAGCTTGCCGCTACCGCCCTTCATGCTGTTGGGATAGCCGGAGCGCGCAAGAATGTTGCCCGCATTGCCGACCTGCAGCACGAAGTGTGCCTGCGTTCGCGATGCGGCATCCGACGCATGCCACTTGCCGTCTGCAGTGAACATCCCGTCCGGATTGGTAACAACCAGGTGCTGCAACAGCCAGTCGCCGCGACTTTTCTGCATTTGCAATTTCAGCTTGCCGAGTTGCTTGCCCTTGTAGCTGAGATCGTCCACGTCCAGGTTCAGTTCGGGCGAATTGCCACCCACAGGCTGCGTGGCCGCCTCCTGCGCCTTGCCGCCGGAAATCGCAGCCAGCGCAAGGCTCTTCAGGTGCACCGACAGTTTCCCCTCGTCCTGCGGCTGCCAGGTTGCCTCGCCGCTGATTTCATCCGACGCCAGGCGGGCGCGCAGTATTCCTTCATGGGTAGTGTGCGCCGTGATGCGTAGGTTATGCGCCGTCTGTCCGTAACCATCAATTTTCTGAACCAGCAACCTGGCCCCACGAACCGTCACGTCATCGTGCCCGCTGCCACCCATACCGCCCAGCGCACCCCATCCTTCCAGCGATAAATGCGGAATGGTGCCGATCAGCCAGATACCGTCGCGATTCACCTGGCGACCGGTGTTGCCGAAATCCACCGTGCCGCGCTTGATCTTCCATTCCCCGTCCTGTATCTGGCGTATAAATTGCGCCCCCAGCAGCTTGCCGTATTGCAGCGACCAGGTGTCTTGTTGCGCATCAATTCCTTTCTGATCGAAACTCAGCGGAATCGCCACGTCGGCAGACTTGGCAAACGGTTCGGGAAGTGTGGAAGCCAGCCCCACCAGATCGGAGTTGAAGTGAACTTCGGCATGTTTGCCCGCCATATTGACCTGCGCATTCCACTTGCTCCCGCCGTGCAAGTAATTCAGCACTGGCAGCGAGTCGGTCTTGCGCATGGCATCGAAGTCGGCCCTGCCGGATACCGTAGCATTCACCGTTCCGCCATCTCCGCTATGCACCTCCAGTTGGGCCGGGCCGCCAAAAATTTGCGTAGTGACATTCTGCGTATGTATCGAGGATTCGGTAAACAGCAGATCGCCGTCGGTGTTGCGCAACAGTGGCACACCGCCGCCCAGACTCACGTCGTTGCCCTGGAAATGGTAGCTGCCGGCAACCTTCAGCGGATTGCTGCCGAGCAGCGGGATGGCCAGTTGCAATTTAAGCAAACCATTACCGCTTGCCGTCATGCCGTCGGTAAAACCGTCAATGTAGCCGCGCACCGGACTCTTCTGGATGAAATCGAGACCTTGCGCCGTTTCTCCCGACGCCTCGCCGCGTACTTCCAGCATCAGATTGGGGCTGGACATGTCCGGCAACACCACGCTGACCTTCTGCAGATGCTCGCCCAGGGTGGCGGCCGAAGGCGAGGTCAATTCCAGCCGATTGCCCTCGATCAGCAGGTTAGCTTCTATATTGTCGATGCGCGGCCAGTCCTTGTCATATTCCAGCACCCCGTTTCTGGCGTGGGCACGTATCTGGAACAGCCCTTTCTTGCCG
This sequence comes from uncultured Sideroxydans sp., assembly GCA_964568895.1. GTDB lineage: Bacteria > Pseudomonadota > Gammaproteobacteria > Burkholderiales > Gallionellaceae > RI-121. The sequence goes on from CAZMSI010000045.1 coordinate 11,128, forward strand.
TCGGCAAACGGAAAGTCGTTCAGGTCGCCGCGCAGACGCATGCTGAATGCGTCTGCCTGGCCTGCGACCAGCGCCGTGGTCAGCCAGTCATGCGCCTCCT
>CAZMSI010000046.1:0-11172 GCA_964568895.1 uncultured Sideroxydans sp.
CATCGCCACCAGGCCGACGCGCAGCTCGCAACGCAAGCGCGGCGAAAGCAAAACCAGGCGCGGCGCGGTGAAGGCCTTGCGCGGCAGGGTGGTCGAATAAGCTTCTGGCCATTAGAGTGATCTAATGCTGCCGCTATGGTGGATGCTTGCCGGCCAAAGCGGTCCAGGTGGTCAATTTCTCGATGTGTCCGTTATGCACATGGAAGCGGCCTTGGCTTTTGATATACGGTTTCCGCGATGAGGTATCACCGTGCCGATAATATTACCGCAGGTTATTTTTGACCCGTATGGTCAGGGGATGTTACCGGCCAATTGCTGACTTGCAGCCAAGTTTTTTGCACTGCAGGCGGCAGCTTGTCCATGTGCTTAAGGAACAGTGCGAGCGTCCAGATCTGTTTATCCTTGAGGGTGTACCCGAACGAAGGCATGCCGGTCAGGCGAATGCCATGTTTGATCTTCCAGAACGATTCACCTTCCGGGTCGTCCTCGACACCATCGGTCGCCAACTGGGGAGGCCTCGGATACTCGCCTTTCGCTATCGGTGATGGTGACTTCGCTCCCTTTGCGGAACCATGGCAAACCGCACAGTTTTTCCCGAAAAGCCGAACGCCCTCAAGGAGGTTCTGGTCGGTCAGTGCCACCGGATTCTGTTCCTTCGGGGCATATCGATCCAGTGTCGCATCCAGTGAAGTCCCCGCCATCCAGAGTTCCAGTCCGCCGGGTTTTGCGTCGGCATTGGCCGGAATCATGCCGCTATGCAACAGCGCGTAAACACTTATCAGGACAATAGCTATCGTTAATGTAATTCCCCAAACAACGCCTTTAAACATAGCATCTCCTTACCCAACAGTTGGGACATTGTGTAGTAATGTCCAGGATACGTTCCGATGCCGGGAACGCGTTAAAGTTCATGCGACAGTCCGTTGGAGCCACCGCAAATTTTTTGCGGCTACCAAACCCGGATAAAATGATGGGAATTTGATGCTGAACACCGCACCAGTTCCGTTTTCACCGGTGGAAATATCGATAACTGTTGAATCTATCGACCTGGATCCTGCTGATTTATGGCACCCACACGATGCGTCGCACAAAGGCCACACTGAGAATGTTTGACGAAAAGAAAGTACACGTTGCCTTCGAGATTAGTCTTACGCTCAAAGGTATGTTTGCGATGGCGGAAATCGCCACCAGCATTTTCGCCTACTTCGTTCCCAGGAAATTCCTGATCGAACTGGTACATGCCATCACCCGGGCGGAATTGACGGAGGATCCTCACGACTTTGTTGCCAATTACCTGTTCCATGCTGCGCAAGATCTGTCCATAAGCAGCCAACACTTTACCGCCTTCTATTTGTTCAGCCACGGCGTAATCAAACTCTGGCTAATTATCGGTCTTTGGCAGAAGAAGTTGGGATACTACCCGGCTGCCATTGCTGTTTTCGGCCTGTTCATTCTCTATCAGGTATATCGATACAGCTTTACGCATTCGCCGTTGTTGCTGTTTATCACAGCATTGGACGCCATAGTTATCGGACTGACGTGGATCGAGTACCGGAATTTGCAGCAAATTTTGTCCAATGGCCGAAAGTAATTTGCGGCCAGCTGAATCGCACAAACCAAATTGTCCAGAATTGGCATGAAGTACAGGCGACATCTGCGATGGGTTCTCTTTCCCAAATGTTTTTCATATAGCGGCTTCCATAATAACTGCCAAAAATCCGGTAATCATTCTTCTTAAGTCTACTTTAAGTAATCTGGAATTAACCTGTTGCCATTGAGCATTTTGTTTCACCGCGAATTTGTTATTTCACAAGAGCAAATCGCAATGAAAGCGGCATAGGGTTTCCTGATGAAAACGAAAATACTGCTAATTTTCCTGTTTCCCCTGGCGGTAACCGGGTGCGAGACCTATAAGCCCCTGTCTCTCTCCGACAAGGTCACCCTGGCTTCTTCCGTCTCTGACCTGACGGTGGAAGCCAGGACATTGCAACTGGGCAAGGCACCATCCCACCGGTTTGACCCATCGGATGGACTGGACATGACCGAAGTGGCGATGCTGGCGGTAGCCAACAATCCAAACCTGAAGCTGGCCCGGGATGATGCAAACATAGCGAAAGCGCAGGCATTTGCAGCAGGACTTCTTCCGGATCCGCAGCTCAGTATTTCCCGCGATTTCCCGGGGCAGGGAACTCCCGGCGCGGTTAGCGCATATAACGCCGGGCTGGGCTATGAACTAAGCAGTCTGGTTGGCCATGCAGCGAGTAGATCGGCTTCTCGTTTTGAAAATAACAAGATCGACCTCAACCTGCTGTGGCAAGAGTGGCAGGTAATTGCCCAAGCGAGACTGCTATTCAGCCGCACAATTTCCCAGCAAGAACTTCTGCACTGGCTAACGCAAGACAGGGATTTTCTGGCCGGGCGGTATGGAAAGGAAAAGGCAGCGCTTGAGCAGGGCAATCTTACCCGTGAAGCGCTGAATTCCGCGCTTATCGCCTGGCAAGGTGCGAGCAAGCAGGTCAATGATCTTCAGCGTCAGGAATTACAGACCCGCAATGACCTGAATGCGTTGCTTGGATTATCACCGGATGTTCAGTTGAAACTGGATCCAGGCCGGGAACTGAAACTGCCGGATGAAAAGAAAATACAGAGCGTCCTTGCGCATCTTCCAGACCGGCGTCCAGACCTCCTGGCGCTGAAATCAGGCTATTCCGCCCAGGACCAACGTTACCGGCAGGCCATCCTCATGCAGTTCCCGGCATTCAACCTTGCATACACCGCAGCAAGCGACACGGCAGGATTGGTTACGCACGGATTTTCCTTGTCCATGGCACTTCCCTTCCTGAATGGCAACCGGGGCAATGTTGCAATCCAGAAAGCCACCAGGCGGCGCCTGCATGACGAATATCAAATGAGGCTCAACAGTGCCTACAGCGAAGTTAGCCGCCTGATGTCAGACAGCCGCCTGCTCGAATCCCAGATTCTGACCGCGGAATCCGGCATGAGCATGATGGACAAGACCGCTGACAACGCGGAAAGGGCATACACCGACGGGTTAATGGATGGAAGCAGCTATGCGCTTTATCAATCCTCGCGAATTGCGAAGCATGTCGAGGTAACCAACCTGAAGCAGTCCTTGCTGGAAGACCATATTGCCCTGCTTACCCTGCTGGGCGGAAACATTGAAGCATGGGCAACATCCCCGGAGAAACGATGATAAACAGAATACTTATCTGCAGTCTCATGCTCTGCCTTTGTGGCACGGCACTGGCCGAAGGATCCGGTGAAGTTAGCGCACTGGTTCAAACAACCGGCGTAAAGCAGATGGAAATGTTCAGCCGGGTATCCGGGTTTGGGACGGTTGTACCTGAACCGGGAGCCACCCTGAACCTTAACTTTCCCAAGGCCGGGGAGGTTACCCGGTTGCTTGTTGTTCCGGGGCAGCAAGTCACTCGCGGGAGTACCTTGCTTGAAATAACTACTTCACCAGCCGGCACGCTTGCCTACAAGCAGGCAACCAATGCCGTTGCCTACGCCAAGTCCGAGCTTGCCCGCACGAAAGCACTTTATGCACAGCAATTGGCTACCCGGTCCCAGGTGGGGATCGCAAACAAGTCGCTTAAGGATGCTGAAGACGCACTCCTTGCACTGCGCAGTTCCCGCGAAGGTATACGTCGCGACCGGCTGACCGCCCCGTTTGACGGTACGGTGGTATCAGTGGCTGTGGCTTCCGGGGATCGTTTCCTGGCCGGAGCCAACCTTATACAGATCGCCCGTAACGGGTTCATGGAGGCCAGGATTGGCATTGAACCCGAAGACAGCCGTCAAATCACGCCCGGGCTAAAGGTCAAACTTGCTGCAGTCTTCAACCCGAAGGATGTCGTACAGGGAGAAGTGCATCAGATTACCGGCCAGATTGACCCGCAGACCCAATTGGTCAATGTGCTGGTTCGATTCAAGGGCAACGTTTTCCTGCCTGGCACCCGTATCCGGGGCGATATCGCGATTGCCGGACATGAGGCACAGGCTGTTCCAAGGCAGTCCGTCCTGCGGGACAACGCGGGTGCCTACCTGTTCCAGATAAAGGATGGGAAGGCGCACCGCGTTACGGTTAAAACCGGGCTGGATGATGGTAACTGGATCGAAGTGTTGTCCCCAGTCCTGCCGAAATTGCCCGTGGTGACGCTGGGCAACTATGAGCTGGAAGACAACATGGCGGTGCGAGAGGCCAAGCCGTGAATATTGTCCGCTGGATACAGTTCCACAGGCGATCGATACTTTTCCTGCTGGCGCTGCTTGCCGGGGGCGGCATCATTGCCGCATTCAAGCTTCCGGTCTCGCTGTTCCCCAATATCGATTTTCCCAGGGTGGTGGTATCCCTGGATAGCGGGGACCGCCCCGCCGAACAGATGGCACTGCAGGTCACCGTGCCGGTGGAAGAGGCGATACGCCGTGTACCCGGGGTGAAGAGTGTTCGTTCCACCACCAGCCGGGGAACTGCCGATGTGTCCGTTAATTTCGGCTGGGGCATCGACATGGCGGCAGCTGCCCTGCAGGTCAATGCTGCCGTGTCCCAGATCATGCCAACACTTCCAGCCGGTACCCGGCTGGAAACCAGGCGTATGGACCCGACGGTCTTCCCCATCATTGCCTATAGCCTGACTTCGGACAAGCTGCCCCTGACTCGACTGCGCGATATCGCGCAATTCGAGATCCGGCCCCTGCTATCCTCCGTCAATGGGGTTGCCAGGGTCCAGGTGGTGGGGGGCGCACAGGAAGAGTACCAGGTGATGGTCGACCCGGCGCGGCTCCAGGCATACGGACTGTCCCTTGACGATGTCTCGCGCGCGCTTTCCGCATCAAACGTGATCACCGCCGTCGGCAGGCTGGAAGACCATTACAAGCTCTATCTCGCAATCTCAGATACCCGCCTGCATGACGTATCACAAATCGGCATGACGGTACTCAAGTCGGGCAGCAATGGGCTCGTTCATCTCGAGGATGTGGCAAGCGTCAGAAAATCTGTCGCTCCGCAGTGGATACGTGTCAATGCCGATGGTCATGATGCCGTGTTGTTCCAGATCTACCAGCAGCCGGGCGGAAACAGTGTACAGATCGCAAAGGAGGTCAAGGCGAAGCTTGCTTCGTACAGGTCACAACTTCCGGCTGGCGTGAAGATGGCTAACTGGTATGACCAGAGCGAACTCGTTGTGAATTCTGCTGCCAGTGTGCGGGATGCGATCCTGATCGGGGTGCTGCTTGCAGCCATCGTGCTGTTCGTAGTCCTCCGCAACGCCAAGGTGACATTCATTGCCATGCTGGTGGTGCCCGCAGTGCTTGCGATTACAGTGGTTCTGCTCAGCGTGCTCGGCATGAGCTTCAATATCATGACCCTGGGCGGCATGGCTGCGGCAGTCGGCCTGATCATCGATGACGCAATCGTGATGGTGGAACAGATCATGCGCCGCCTGCACAAGGGAGAGAAGCCACATCACGAGCGGGTGATGGATGCCGCGATGGAATTCTTTCGGCCGCTTGCCGGCTCAAGCTCAGCCACCATCGTAATATTCATCCCGCTGGCCTTTCTGGATGGCGTGACCGGGGCGTTTTTCAAGGCGCTATCGCTGACCATGGCCGCCAGCCTGTTGATCTCCTTTATCGTCACCTGGCTTGCCGTGCCCATCCTGGCAGACCATTGGCTTTCCGAGAAGGATGCCGAATCGGAACGGGAGGGAAAATTCGCCGAACGCGTCCATCAGGGATATGAAAGATTGATGGTGCGCATGCTGGCGAAACCAGTCTGGCTGCTTGCATTCATCATTCCGTTGCTGGTTGCCGGGATATTTTCCTACCGTGAGGTCGGTACCGGCTTCATGCCATCCATGGATGAGGGTGGCTTCATTCTCGACTATCGCAGCCCGCCGGGCACCTCGCTTACGGAAACAGATCGGCTGCTGCGGCAGGTTGAGGCGATCATCAAGGCTAATCCCAATGTCGACACCTATTCCAGACGTACCGGCACCCAGCTTGGGGGCGGCATTACCGAGGCAAACGAAGGTGACTTCTTCATCCGCTTGAAACCCCTGCCGCGGGCGCCAATCGACGAGGTCATGGACCAGATTCGCACCAAGGTCGAAGCCCGGGTTCCGGGTCTTGATATCGAGCTTGCGCAACTGATGGAAGACCTGATCGGGGATTTGACCGCAGTGCCGCAGCCAATCGAGGTAAAAATATATTCAGACGATGAAAAGCAACTATCCATGCTGGCCAGAAAGGTGGCAGCCGCAATAGGACGGATACCGGGTGTGGTGGATGTGCGTGATGGCATCAACCCTGCCGGCGATGCGCTGGAGATTCATGTCGACCGCATCCGCGCAGCCATGGAGGGGGTAGACCCCGATAGCGTGACACGCATGGTAAGCAATCTGCTTGCCGGCAAAGTGACAACGGAAATCCAGAGCGGCCCGAAGATGATCGGCGTACGCGTCTGGATACCGAGCGACATGCGGAATACGGACAGCAAGCTTGGCAGCCTGCAACTTCGTGCGCCGGACGGCCATTTGTTCCCGCTGAGCCGAGTGGCAGACATCGTCGCGGTTTCAGGTCAGCCGCAAATCAACCGCGACAACCTGAAACGGATGGTGGCGGTCACGGCACGGATCAGCGGTCGGGACATGGGTTCCGCAATCCGCGATGTGAAACAGGTCATGGACGCGAAAGGAATGCTTCCTTCCGGCATCTACTATGAGCTTGGCGGGCTTTACCAACAGCAGCAGCACGCCTTCAAGGGACTGGTTACGGTATTGGCTGCCGCTGTTGCCCTCGTGTTCCTGTTGCTGCTCTTCCTGTATGAACGCTTCCGGATTTCATTGTCGATCATGGCCATTCCGATCATGTCTCTTTCAGCCGTTTTCATTGCGCTTTGGGCAACCGGGATCGAGCTCAATATCTCGTCAATGATGGGAATGACGATGATCGTCGGCATTGTCACCGAGGTCGCGATTTTCTACTTTTCCGAGTACCAGATGCTGATAGAAACCATGCCGCGGCGGGATGCATTGATTCAAGCAGGCAAGAACCGAATGCGCCCGATTGCCATGACCACGCTTGCCGCCATCCTGACCCTGATGCCGCTTGCCCTTGCCATCGGCCAGGGGTCGGCGATGCAGCAACCGCTTGCTGTAGCCATCATTGCCGGATTGACTGCCCAGTTTCCACTGGTCTTGCTGGTCATGCCGGTGCTCTTCGACCTGACACAGCGTTGGAAAAAATCAGATCGACAAGGTTAAGTCTGTTTTAAGTATTGGTGGTTTATATTGATTTCCATGACTCAAATCCGAGTCCTGTTTACCATAAGGAGATTGAAGTGAAGAAATTTGTTACTGTATTGTCCACTCTTGGCTTGGCTGCAATTATTAGTTCGGCACATGCCTATGACGGCAAGCAATTCCGCAAGGAAGCCAAGATTGGAATCTCGGAGGCACGCACCATTGCACTCAAGGCACACCCTGGAAAAATTACCGACGAAGAGCTGGAAAAGGAAAAAGGCGGGAGCGGGTTGCGCTATTCTTTTGATATCAAGAAGGGGCATGTCACCCAGGAGGTCGGCGTGGATGCGGTAACCGGGAAGGTATTGGAAAACGATCCTGAAGGGCCGACCCCCGATTAAGAGAGGCAATTATTATGCGTCTGTTGCTGGTGGAAGACGATTCCATGATCGGAGAAACCCTGCAGCGCGGGCTCAAGAAGGCCGGCTATGTCGTTGACTGGGTACAGGACGGCAAGCTGGCCGGGCTCGCACTGGAAAACGATGTATATGACATGATGATCCTGGATCTGGGGCTGCCCAGGAAAGATGGTCTGGCGCTCCTTAATGAAATTCGCAAACAGGGAAATGAAATTCCAGTGTTGATCGTAACTGCAAGGGATGCTGTGGATGATCGGGTTGCCGGGCTGAACAGCGGCGCTGACGATTATCTGGTCAAACCGTTTGACTTCAAGGAACTCACTGCCAGAATGCAAGCCGTCATGCGCCGCCGAAACGGCCGGGCGTCTTCGGTTATGATACTGGGGGGCTTATCTCTGGACCCGGTTGCTTTCCAAGTCACCTTGCGCGGGGAACCCATTAATCTTTCTTCCAAGGAGTTTGCGCTTCTACGTGCCTTGATGGTCTCCCCGGGAACCGTTCTGTCACGTTCGGAACTTGAGGAGGCTTTATACGGGTGGGGGGAGGAAGTCGGGAGCAATGCTGTCGAAGTTCACATACATAATTTGAGGCATAAACTCGGCAGCAAGGCAATCGTCAATGTCAGGGGAGCGGGCTACCGCGTTTCAGATCCGGATGATGTCAATTCGTAAAAGCCTGCTGCTTTGGTTGTTATCCGGCCTGCTGCTGGCCGGATTATTTGCGGGTATCGCCACTTTCTTGAAGACGCAGGAAGAAGTCGGCGAAATGTTTGATTATCAACTCCGGCAAATTGCACTTTCCATGAAATACTCTGCCCGTTCCATGGCGAACCAATTGCAGAACCTGGGTGAAGACAGCAATGAAGATAACGACTTCATGGTTCAGATATGGGATGCCAAGGGGACATTGCTATATTCCTCGATACCTTCCGTAAAATTGCCTGAGATAGCAAAGTCGGGCTTTGCAAACATCAATATCGCCGATGGCCAGTGGAGGGTATTCAACCTTATCTCGGGCAATCGGGTAATTCAGGCAGCGCAGCCTGTAGAATCTCGAGCGGAAGCTTCCTTTGACATGGCTTTGCGCATGCTGCTGCCGCTTGGTGTGTTGATTCCCGTTCTGGCATTACTTGCCCTGATCGCTGTCAAGAAAAGCCTGCTCCCACTAACCAAGGTTACCTCAGAAGTCGAGCGGCGTAACGCCTCTTCCATGACACCGTTAGACATTAATTCCGTTCCCAGTGAAATTCGTCCCTTGCTTTCTGCCCTTAATAGCCTTTTGAAAAGGCTGAATTCCTCCATATCATCCCAACGACGGTTTATTGCAGATGCCGCACATGAACTCCGTACGCCCATGACAGCTCTTTCATTGCAAGTTGATTTGGCGGAACAAGCGGATACATCAGTTGAGCGGGCGGAGGCAATTGAAAATTTACGAAATGGGATTAAACGTTCTTCCCATCTGGTTAGTCAGTTGCTAACTTTGGCTCGGCAGGAGCCAGAGGTCCGGCAAAGTTTTGAAAAACTCGACCTTGCTTTACTTGCAAAAAGAGTTGCAGACGATTTTCTGCCATTGGCTGATTTTAAGAAAATAAATTTGCAAGCCAATGCTGATCAGGCCGTGATGATCCATGGGGATGAAGAAGGTTTAAGGACAGTTATAAGCAACCTTGTCGATAATGCAATCCGCTATACGCCAGAAAATGGAAAGGTTGAAATTTCAGTTGCGATCAATGATGGCAATGCAGTCCTTGCGGTTAGGGATACGGGCCCTGGCATTCTTGCGGAAGATCGCGAACGAATCTTCGAAAGGTTTTACCGAATCCCAGGTAATAACGTGACCGGAAGCGGCCTTGGGTTATCCATAGTCAAACAAATTGTTGAGCGTCATAAGGCGTCGATTGTTGTTGGGGAGGGTATTAATGGGAAGGGAGTCTCAATCGTTATTGCATTTAATTTGTCTTCATAAAGCCTGGTTACAGCATCCAAGCAGTCGCACAACTTCTCATTGCCAATAGCAGCTATGGCCGAAGACCGGACCATGTGAGCATTCCGAATGCCCGTCTTTAATCCCCCATCTGCATAGTAGGGTATAATCCCGCCCCGATTCGATCAATCTGGCTTTTTCGATGTAACTCACGCGTTTCACGAACGCCTGCAACAGGCCGCCGCTTGATTCCAACCAACAGCTTTTAACTTTTTGCCACTCGCTCGGGCAAGGGGTTCGTTTTGTGGTGCAGACTATGGACATAAAGAATTTTTCCGAAGCCAGGACCAACGTATTGAGCGGCCTCACGGTTGCGTTCGCGCTGATTCCGGAGGCCATCGCGTTTGCCTTCGTCGCGCACGTGCAGCCGCTGGTCGGGCTGTATGCCGCCTTCATGGTGAGCCTGATCACTTCGCTGTTCGGCGGGCGCCCAGGCATGATCTCCGGTGCGGCCGGCTCGCTGGCGGTGGTGATGGTGGCGCTGGTGGTGCAGCATGGCGTGCAGTACCTGTTTGCCACGGTGGTGCTGATGGGCGTGCTGCAGATCGCGTTCGGTATGCTCAAGTTCGGCAAGTTCATCCGCATGGTGCCGCACCCGGTGATGCTGGGTTTCGTCAACGGCCTGGCCATCGTGATTTTCCTGGCACAACTCGGCCACTTCAAGGTCACCCATGCCGACGGCAGCACAGGATGGATGCAGGGCGCGCCGCTGTACACCATGTTCGGCCTGATCGCACTGACCATGGCGATCATCTATCTGCTGCCCAGATTCACCAGGGTGATTCCTTCCAGCCTGGCGGCCATCGTGACGGTTTCCGTGCTGGTGATCTTCGCCGGCATCGACACCAAAACGGTGGGCGACCTCGCCTCGATCAAGGGCGGGTTGCCGCAGTTCCACCTTCCAGATGTGCCGTTCAACCTCGACACGCTGCGCATCGTGCTGCCCTACAGCGTGATCCTGGCCGGCATCGGCCTGATCGAATCGCTGCTGACGCTGAACCTGATCGACGACATGACCGAGACCCGCGGCAAGCCTAATCGCGCCTGTGTGGGCCAGGGCGTGGCCAACGTGGTCACCGGCTTCTTTGGCGGCATGGGCGGCTGCGCGATGATCGGCCAGAGCATGATCAACGTCACCAACGGCGCGGTGAAAAATATCTCCGGCATCGCCGCCGCGTTGTTCCTGATCAGCTTCATCCTGTTCGGTTCCCAATGGATCGAGAAGATTCCGCTGGCCGCGCTGATCGGCCTGATGTTCGTGGTGTCGGAAAAGACTTTCGAGTGGGGCAGCTTCCGCCTGTTCGGCAAGGTGCCGACGCCGGACATCGTGGTCGGCCTCACGGTCGCCATCGTCACCGTGTTCACCGACCTCGCGGTCGCGGTGATCGTCGGCATCATCATCTCGGCGCTGGTGTTTGCCTGGGAGCATGCCAAGCACATCGAAGTGCGCGTTTCCACCGAGGAGCACGGCTGGAAGGTGTACGATCTGCACGGTTCGCTGT